>JBKOZY010000114.1:0-3975 GCA_046726135.1 Pseudomonadota bacterium
CTACCATCATGCGGTAGGCGGTGCCGTAGGCCACCGGGAGAGCCGCGGCATCGGCAAAGCTGATATCATCTGCCAGGGGAATGATCATATGCGCCGGAACGCGCACGAGTTCCGCCAATCCACCATCGAAGGTCTCGCCGAGAAGTCCCCCGTCGACCCGATCGATCGGGTCGACCAGCACCCGCTGGCCGACAACAATACCCTCGACATCAACTCCCACCGCCTCGACTTCACCGGCAACATCGATGCCAAGAATGATTGGCATCGGGACCTTGATGCCGGGCATGCCCTTGCGGGTGAACACGTCATGGTAGTTCAGGGTGCAGGCTCGCATTCTCAAAAGCACATCGGTAGGTCTTAGAGCCGGATCGGGGTAGTTCTGTTCAAAAACCATCTGATCCAAGCCACCATGTTTGTAAGTGACGACCGCGCGCATAGTCAGGCTCCATAAATATTGGGAACTGCGTTCAGCCCAATGTGCCGAAGCGCTCGTTCATCAGACGTTGCACGATCTTGCGGTCGATCTTGCCTGGACCGTTGAGCGGCAATTCGTCCACAAACACTATTCGTCGCGGATGGGCGTAGGCTGGTCCTATGGAAAGACAGAACTGCTTCAGCTCTTCCTCGGTGATCTCGCGGCCCTTTGCCTTGACTACCATTGCCACCGGCACCTCGCCCTTGATGCGATGGGTTACCGGCACGACCGAGGCTTCTGCAACTGCGGGATTGCGCAGCAGCATGTTCTCGATCTCGAGCGGATACACGTTTTCGCCGCCCGAATTGAACATGTCGTCGGTACGGCCACGGAAATAGAAGAACCCTTCCTTGTCCTTCGTGAAAATGTCCCCCGTGCTCAGCCATCCATCCCTGAGCCGTTGCCGATTCACCTCCGGCAACTTCCAGTAGCCCGGGGTGACACCCGGATTTCGGACCCAGAGCTCGCCATAATCAGGATGCTCGTTTCCGTCGGCATCGACCAATTTGACTTCACCTTCGGGCCAGGCAACCCCGCAGCTGCCATGGGGCACGACGCGACCGTCCGTCGGTGCGCCGATCATCACCGGGCCTCCTTCGGTCAACCCATAGCTCTCCGTCGCTGGAACGCCGAAGGCCGATTCAACGGCATCCATCAGCTCCTTCGGGGTCGGAGCGGAGCCGATCTTGAAAGACTTCAGCGCCGAGAAATCAAGCGTCTCAAGCAGATCGCGCTCCTGGAGAAGAAGCGTAAAGACAGCCGGTACCGCGCTGATGTTGGTGCAACGGTACTCGGAAACAGTCCTGAGAAACCGACGCGGCTCGAAATTCGGCAACAGAACGACGGAACCACCCCAGCTCAGCATCGGCTTGATGGAGCCAGCCATGGCGTTCTTGTGGTAGAGCGGTACAGCGGCAAGCGCCCGGTTGTCCGGCTGGCCGGGCCAGTATTTCTGCAGGCATCCGATCCACCAACATTGGCCGGCATGGGTCAGCACCACACCTTTGGGCCGTCCGGTGGAGCCTGAAGTATAGGGTTGGAAGGCCGGATGGTCCTCCGCCAGCCGTTGCGGCTCGAAGCCGCCCCCCGTCGCAAGCAGGGCTTGCTCATAATTTTGCCAGCCGGGTCGAGAGTCATCGAGCAACAGCCGGATCCTGCAGCCCAGCGCTTCCACGATCCTCGCGACATGCAGGTTTGCCGGTTCCTCCACGATTGCACCGACGCATTCAGCATCCCGCATGATGTAGTCGAGCGTCTCAGGACCGAGCTTCGTGTTCAGCGGCACGGGAACGATGCCGGCGCGCATCGCGCCAAAAAACATTTCGACGAACTCGAAGCGATTGCTGACGGACATGGCCACACGATCGGCCGGATTCAGCCCGCTGCGTCGCAGCAGGCTTGCCACGCGATCAAGGCGGTCCTCCAACTCGCAATAGCGCACTTCTCGCGGCTTTTCGGGCGCGAGATCGATGATTGCAACGCGATCGGGATAAGCCTGCGCGGCGTCGTGGCACCAATATCCGAGATTATTCCTGCGAGGGTTGTCAGACGTAATGGGCACTCAAAAGCTCCGTGGCGTCTGTTAAACAGATCAAGAAAGCACGACCTCACCGCGCGGCGTATCCAGGACGGCAAGGAAACCTGCCTGCGGGGAGCGCATAACGGGTACATCGATCCCCATCTCTCGATAAACCGCAGAAAGGCGATCTGCCTCGGGATGCAGGACCTGCAGATCCGCGAGACGACAGCCGGCCGGCGCAGAGTGCGAAGGATGCGGAGATCCTCTCCAGTCGATGGAAAAGGGAATGCTTTCGCCAAAGAACCGGTCTTCGATATAGAGACAGATCCAGTCGAGCCGAACCCCATCAGGCCGTGTACGCCCCATCTCGATCGGCCCTCTTGTCGCGATGCCCGCACGTCTTGCGGCTGCTTCGAAGCCGGCAATGGAGTTGGTGCGCACGGCAAAGGTCATGAGCCCGGGCTTGGCAAGCGCAGCGATCAGACCACCTCGGTTGCCCACAATCGGCTGTGCCGGGTCCGGTGAAATCACCTCGAGATAGGTACTGCCCAACGAAAGAAGGCTGTTGCGGGTGCCAAAGCCAGGATGCGAGCCGCCCTCGCCAGGAGTCACACCCGTGAGCTTGCCGATCAGCGCAGAGCCCTGATCGAGATCTGGAGCCGCCCAGAGAAGGTGGTCGAGTTCGACGATCATGGCGGCTCCTTTCTGCTCAACGGGAGAGGGTGAGATAAGCGCCACGACCGCTGGCGATGAGCTTCTCATTTTTGTCGAAAACCTGCGCTTCGGCGGTCGCCAGGGTGCTGCCGATCTTGATGATATTCGCGCGTGCGACCAGGGGCCCCGGCAAGGCGGTGCGATGATAGTCAATGCGCATGTCGATCGTTGGAACACCACGGCCCAGCTGCGCTGCGATGGCATAATCACCCGCAAGATCGATAAGGGCAGCAAGAATTCCACCATGTGTGTAGCGCACTTTTGGATCGGACACGAACTCCTCACGCCAAGGCAGTAGAATTTCCACGCCTTGCGCGGAGAGAGCCTTGAGCGTCACGCCCAGCCAGCGATGAAATGGTGCATCGCGCACCATTTCATCCAAAGCCTGGAAATCGAGGACCGGCGTCTCAGCCATGCACACCTCCGAGGTAGAGTTCTACGATCTTGGGATCCCTCGCCAGAGCGGGGCCAGTGCCCTCATAGGCGTTGCGACCGAGATCAAGCACATAACCGCGATGCGACATGTTCAGCGTCCTGATCGCGTTCTGCTCGACGACCAGGATCGTCACGCCAGTCCGATTGATAGCGGCAACCTGCTCCAGCATTGCATCAACAAAACGCGGTGCAAGGCCAGCGGTCGGCTCATCGAGCAACAGAATTTTGGGCTCCGGCATCAGGGCGCGCGCCATGGCAAGCATCTGCCGCTCGCCACCGGAAAGGCTGCCTGCCGGCAGCCGACGTCGTTCAAGCAGACGGGGGAATAGCGCAAACATCGCGTCCAAGCGCTCCCTGAGCGGCAGGTTCCGCCGTGGCTTCAGGCCGATTTCGAGATTCTCATCGACCGAGAGCGTTTCAAAGACATTCTCACGCTGCGGCACATAGCCCAGGCCATGGCGGACAATCTCGCTGGGCTGCAACCCGGTGATGTCATCGCCTTCCAATATGACCCGGCCAGATTTGGGGACGATCAAACCGACCAGCGTCTTCAGAAGCGTCGACTTGCCGGCACCGTTCGGGCCGACCACGGTGACGATCTCATTCTTGGCGACCGTGATCGTGACGCCATTCAGGATATCGACCTGCGCTATGTAGCCAGCGATAAGATTGGCCGTGGCGAGAACCGAATAGGTCATGGCACGTCACTTCCCGCCGGACCACCGAGATAGGCCTCGATCACCTGGGGGTCGGCGCGGATCTGGCTCGGTGTGCCGATTGCGATGACCCGCCCCTGCGCCATGACAACGACGCGATCCGCACGGCTCATCAC
>JBKOZY010000115.1:0-2657 GCA_046726135.1 Pseudomonadota bacterium
GCATGGAACATCCAATCGGCGCCAACGGCGCGAAGAACGGCGAAATCATCATCGGCATAGGTGACGGTGGCGCCGAGCACGGTGGTTGCAAACCGTACCGACCGCGCCACATCCTCGACCAGCAGATTGATGCCGATGCCCGGCCTGATCGATCGTCCGAAGGTGGGCGCGGGCATCCAGGGAGATTGATCGGAGGGGCGTTTCTTCATGGTTTACTCAGACTTAGTAGGGCGGGGAACCCGGCTCGGCTCGGGTGAATTCCGCAAGTCTCACCTTGCGCCGCCGAGGGATGTCGACTTTATAGAAGCGAAAGACAGCCAGCGAGAGCCTGCGATGAGCGACGTCGCCCTTTCTGCCGAGCGTGCAGACGGCAGGGTCTGAGGCCGGGTCCGTGGTCCAGAGCGTGATCCGCCGTCCCACGCCGCCTCCGGCAAAGGTCGATCCTGCCGTCAGGCCGACCGGCCAAAAGGCGGGAGAGGGCCAAGTGGCCGGCGCGGTGGTGGCGGCGGCCGCCGGGCTGCAGGAGGTGGTCGGGCAGCCCAACGATGCGGCGCTCGCCAAGCCGGTGGCGCATCCGGGGGCGCAGGGGACGATTGCGCTGTTCCGGGTGGCGGTGTTCCGGCTGTTCGCTGACGAGGCCCTGCCGCTTGCCGGCAATATCGCTTATCGAACCCTGCTGTCGACATTTCCCTTTCTGATCTTCCTGACCACGCTCGGAGCGCTGTTCGGCGATAGCCAACTCGCCCAGCGCACGGTCGAGTTTCTGCTGTCGGTCGCGCCGTCCTATGTGGTGGAGCCGATCCAGCGGGAGATCCATGATGTGCTGTCGATCCCGCAGCGCGGACTGTTCACCGTATCGGTGCTGATCACGATCTGGTCGGCAATGGGCGGCGTCGACAGCGTGCGGGTCTGCCTGAACCGCGCCTATGACATCAAGGAGAACCGCACGCCGTGGCAGATCTGGCTCCTGTCGCTGGTCATGGTGTTCGCCGCCGCCATCGGGCTGCTCGCCGTTGCGGTGCTGATCGTGGCGGCACCGGTGGCGCTCGACCTCCTGCGGGAGTTCGCTCCGGACTCCGCCATGCTGACGCGGCGGATCGATATCATCCGCTATCCAGTTGCGGTGTTCCTGCTCGCCACCATGCTCTTCGCTTTTCACCTGGTGCTGCCGGCGGGGCGGCGGCGGGTGCGGGAGGTCTGGCCCGGGGTGCTGTTCACGCTGATGGCATGGGGCGCGATGGCCGGCACCTATGGCTATTATCTGCGATGGTTCCCCAACTTCGCCACGACCTATGCCGGTCTTTCGGGAATCGTCGCAGCGCTGTTCTTCCTCTATCTCGCCGCGATCGTTCTGATCTTTGGCGGCGAGCTCAACCGGGTGCTGATGCTCAGGGGCGAGGCGCGCGCCATCAAGGCGATGATCCGCAAGGGCGCGACACCTCCGTCGTGATCAGCTTGCGACGGCTTCGATGACATCGTCGAAAGTGCGCAGACCGATGCGCGGGGCGCCGACCAGCACCGCCATGTTGCCCGGCCGGTGCTCGTTCTTCCACATCTTCATATGGGCCTTGGGGATGTCGCGCCAGGAATAGACTTCCGACATGCAAGGGTCGATGCGCTGGGCGATCACCAGCTTGTTGGCGTTCGAGGCCTGCATCAGATTGGCGAAATGCGAGCCCTGCAGGCGCTTCTGATGCATCCAGAGATAACGGGCATCGACGGTGAGATTGTAGCCGGTGGTGCCGGCGCAGATGACCACCATGCCGCCGCGTTTCACGACAAGGCTCGACACCGGGAAGGTGGTCTCGCCGGGGTGCTCGAAAACCATGTCGACATTGTTGCCCTTGCCGGTGAAGGCCCAGATCGCCTTGCCGAACTCGCGCGCTTCCTTGAGCCAGGCGGCATATTCCGGGCTGCCGACCTTGGGCATCTGACCCCAGCAGTTGAAGTTCTTGCGGTTGATGACGCCGCGGGCGCCAAGGCCCATGACGAAGTCGCGCTTGTCATCGTCGGAGATGACGCCGATCGGGTTGCCGCCGGCGGTGGCGATCAACTGCACGGCCATCGAGCCCAAGCCCCCTGAGGCGCCCCACACCAGCACGTTCTGGCCAGGCTTCAAGGTGTGCGGCCGGTGGCCGAACAGCATGCGGTAGGCGGTGGCGAGGGTGAGGGCGAAGCAGCCCGATTCCTCCCAGGTCAGGTGCTGCGGGCGCGGCAGCAGCTGGCGCGCCTGGACACGGCAGAATTGAGCGAAGGAGCCGTCGGGGGTCTCATAGCCCCAGATGCGCTGGCTCGGCGAGAACATGGGATCGCCGCCATTGCATTCCTCATCGTCGCCATCATCCTGATTGCAGTGAATGACAACCTCGTCGCCGACCTTCCAGCGCTTCACCTTGCTGCCGGTCGCCCAGACGATGCCGGAGGCATCGGATCCAGCAACGTGGAACGGGTTCTTGTGGCCGTCGATCGGCGAGATCGGCTGGCCGAGCGAAGCCCAGATGCCGTTGTAGTTGACGCCGGCAGCCATCACGAGCACCAGCACCTCGTCCTCGCCGATCGTCCAGGTGGGCACCACCTCGACCTGCATGGCGGTCTCGGGCGGGCCGTGGCGATCCTGGCGGATCGCCCAGGCATACATGCGGGGCGGCACGTGACCC
>JBKOZY010000116.1:0-2395 GCA_046726135.1 Pseudomonadota bacterium
TCAAAGTCTCCCGCCGGTCGAATGTGCGCGTTCATCAATAGGCGCCCCAGCCCGGGCGCTGAGGCAAGTCTTTGCGGCGGCGGAAGGCGCGATCCTCAAGCGCCAGCGCGGCATTGACACTAAGCGGCAGCTCTGAGGCCCAGCGAATTTCGTCGCGGGTCACGCCGATATCGGCCAAGAGAAAGTCGTCATACGATTCAAGCTGAGCGACGCGCCTGCGTGCCTTCCAATTGTGGATGAAGCGGGCAAGCCAGGAGCTGCCGATTCCGCCAGAGCTCTGAGCCCGGGACAATGCGTAGTCTCTCATGACACAATCCTCCAGCATTTGCAGAAAACCTTATTGTTTTCCGCAGCTTGGCCACCCAAAAGGGGCCGTGTTCACGTCTTGTGATGAAGAGAATATGCCATTTTGCGATTGATCATTCCAACGAATATGTGTTATGAATTACATAAGACATGTTGATGAAAGGGTGCGTCCGTGATCGCCAATCTCGATGTCGATCTTCTCAAGACATTCCTCGCCATTGCTGACATGGGGAACTTCACCCGTGCGGCTGAAGAGGTGCATAAGACTCAGTCTGCGGTGTCGATGCAGATGAAGCGGCTTGAAGAGGTCATCGGACGGCCGCTGTTTGCGCGCGATGGGCGGCACAGCCGCTTCACCGCCGATGGCGAGCGGCTCATCGAATATGCCCGCCGCATCGTGAAGCTCAATGACGAGGCGGTCTCCGCCTTCACCCGGCCCGAGCTCATGGGCACGCTGCGCTTCGGTACGCCCGACGATTATGCCGATCGCTTCCTGCCTGAGATCCTCGCGCGTTTCTCGCGCACCCATCCTTTGGTGACAGTCGATGTCGAGTGCGTCACTTCGAGCGACCTGTTCGAGCGCACGAGGCGGGGTGAGATCGATCTCGCCCTGGTGACGGTCGGCTGCGAGGTTGCGCCCGACGAGGTCGTGCGCCGCGAGCCTTTGGTGTGGGTAACCTCGACCAGGCACAGCGTCCATCTTCTCGATCTGCTGCCGATCGCCCTTTCTCATGCCGGCTGCGAATGGCGCAAGACCGTATTGCGCGCGCTTGAGATGGAAGGACGCAAGTTCCGCATCGCCTATTCGAGTCCCAATTCCAATGCGGTCAACGCCGCCGTGTTGAGCGGCCTTGCGGTCGGCGCGGTGCCGGAACTGTGCATGAGGCAGGGCATGCGGGTTCTCAACGAAGCCGACGGCTTTCCCAATCTCGGCAGCTTCGACATCGGCATCGTGCGCAAGCCCGGCCGTTCGAACTCGGCGACCGAGGCGCTGGTACGCCACATCTCGGACAGCCTCTCCAATATCTCACGTCCGCTGATGGCGGCGGAGTAGGTTCAGAATAGCGGGCCACTGCCAGGAACTGGCATCGGCATCGGGTAGGAATGGCGCGATCAACCGGTGGAGTACGCCATGTCCGAACCCAATTTCATGCTTCTTTACGTCGACAGCCCGGCCGCCAGCGCTTCTTTCTACTCGGACCTGCTTGGATGCGAGCCGGTCGAGTCATCGCCTACTTTTGCGATGTTTGCGCTCTCTTCGGGCGTCATGCTCGGCCTGTGGTCGCGCCACACCGTCGAACCCCAAGCGACGCCGCCCGGCGGCGGCGAAGTCGGCTTCAGCGTTCCCGATGTCGATGCTGTCTACGCCGATTGGGAGAAGCGTGGCCTGCCCCTTCTCCAGCCTCTGACCGACATGGATTTCGGCCGTACTTTCGTTGCCAGCGATCCCGACGGCCATCGCCTGCGGGTGTTTACGCCGGCGGCACAATAGGCTCCGCATCAGGCGATCGAGCGCACCACGCCGCCGTCCACCCTGAGCGCGGCGCCGGTCGTGGCGGACGCTTGTGGCGAGCAGACATAGACGACCATGTTCGCCACCTCCTCGATCGTCGCGAGGCGCCGGATGAGCGAGGTCGGCCGGTGGGTGGCGATGAAATTCTGCTCGACCTCGTCGCCGCTCTTTCCCTGTTCCTTGGCGATCTTGTGGAAGAATTCGCTCACCCCTTCCGAGCGCGTCGGACCGGGTAGCACGGCATTGACGGTGATTGCGGTGCCCGCGAGCGCTTCCGCCAGCCCGCGCGAAATCGCAAGCTCGGCCGTCTTGGTCATGCCGTAGTGGATCATCTCGACCGGTATGTTGAGCGCCGACTCGCTCGAGATGAAGACGATGCGGCCCCAGTTCTTGCGCTTGAGATAGGACAAGTAGTGACGGCTCAGCCGGATACCGCTCATAACATTGGTGTCGAAGAAGCGATGCCAGTCGCCATCGGAAATATTCTCGAAGGGCTTGGGCTCGAAGATGCCCATGTTGTTGACGAGGATGTCGGTCTCGGGCACGCGCTGAGTGAGGTGCCGCACACCTTCAGCC
>JBKOZY010000117.1:0-9778 GCA_046726135.1 Pseudomonadota bacterium
CTATCGGGAGATCGACTGGTCTCTGAAGCCGACCGGCGCCATCGAGCAACAGGCGATCACCTTCGGCGAGCCGGTGCTCGAAGTGCGCAACATGAAGAAGTATTACGAGATCCGTGACAGCTCGCTCAGCGGCATGCTGTCGGGCAAGGGATCGCGTTTCGTCAAGGCCAATGAGAAGCTCGATTTCGATGCCCGCGAGGCCGAGACGGTGGCAATCGTCGGCGAGTCCGGCTGCGGCAAGTCGACCTTTGCCAAGGTGCTGATGGGCCTCGAGGAGGCAACCGGCGGCGAGGTTCTGCTGCATGGCAAGGAGATCGGCCACCTGCCGGTCCGCAAGCGGTCGCCGCAGCTCATCGGGTCGCTGCAGATCGTGTTCCAGAACCCCTTTGAAACGCTCAATCCCAGCCATTCGGTCGGATCGCAGATCGCGCGCGTGCTGAAGAAATACGGCGTGGCACGCAACCGCGACGAGGTGCAGGAGAAGGTCTTCCAGCTGCTCGACCTGGTGAAGCTTCCGCGGGCCTTCGCCTTCCGCAAGCCGCGGCAGCTGTCGGGCGGCCAGAAGCAGCGGATCGGCATTGCCCGGGCGTTTGGCGGCGATGCAGCGGTGGTGGTGGCCGACGAGCCGGTGTCGGCGCTGGACGTCTCGGTGCAGGCGGCAGTGACCGGTCTTCTCACCGATATTCAGCGGCAGAAGCGTACGACGCTGATCTTCATCAGCCATGACCTGTCGGTGGTCCGCTATCTCGCCGACCGGGTGGTGGTCATGTATCTCGGCCGCATCATGGAGCAGGGCACGACCGAGCAGATCTTCTCGCCGCCCTATCACCCCTATACCGAAGCCCTGCTGTCGGCGGTGCCGATCGCCGATACCGCGGTTCGCAAGAAGCACATCGTGCTCAAGGGCGAGCTGCCGTCGCCGATGAATCCGCCGAGCGGCTGCCCGTTCCAGACGCGCTGCCCGCGCAAGATCGGAGCGATCTGCGAGACCGAGCTGCCACCGGTCAAGGAGCTCGCACCCGGCCACAAGATCATGTGTCACCTGCCGGACGATGTGCTGCGCGCCATGGAGCCGGTCATCGCCATGGGCAACTCCAAAGAGAGAGCTGCATGAAGTCGCACTATCGTGCCGTCGTGATTGGCGGGGGAGTCGTTGGCTGCTCGGTTCTCTATCATCTTACCAAGGCGGGCTGGCGCGATGTCGCTCTCATCGAGCGCGACCAGCTGACATCGGGGTCGACGTGGCACGCCGCCGGCGGCTTCCACACATTGAATGGCGATCCGAATGTCGCGAAGCTCCAAGGCTATACGATCGGTCTCTATGACGAGCTCGAGAAGCTGTCGGGACAGTCCTGCGGGCTGCACCGCACCGGCGGGCTGATGCTGGCCGACACGCCGGAGCGCATGGAATGGCTGACAATGGCACATGCACGGGCGCGTTATCTCGGCCTCGAGACGGAGCTCCTGACCGTCGCCGAAGCGAAGGCGCTGATGCCGCTTATCGAGGAGCGCCATTTTGTCGGCGCCGTGCTCGATGCCGCCGATGGCAGCCTCGATCCATCGGGAACAACCCACGCCTATGCCAAATCGGCGCGGCTCAACGGGGCTGAGATCTTTCTCAACAACCGGGTGGTCGAGCTCAAGCCGCGGCGTGACGGCGGCTGGGATGTCATCACCGAGCAGGGCACGATCGCGGCCGAGCATGTGGTCAATTGCGGCGGCCTGTGGGCGCGCGAGGTCGGACGCATGGTCGGGCTCGAGCTGCCGGTGCTCGCCATGGAACACATGTACCTCCTGACCGACGAGATGCCGGAGGTGGTCGGGTTCACCCGCCAGCATGGGCATGAGCTGCCGCATGCGATCGACTTCAAGGCCGAGATCTATATGCGCCAGGAAGGGACCGGCGTGCTGCTCGGGACCTATGAGAAGGCGTGCGTTCCGTGGTCGCCCAAGGTGACGCCCTGGAATTTCGGAACAGAGCTGTTGACGCCCGATCTCGACCGTATCGCGCCATCGCTCGAAATCGGCTTCCAGCACTTCCCGGCCATGGCCAAAGCCGGCATCAAGCGGATCATCAACGGGCCCTTCACCTTCTCGCCGGACGGCAATCCGCTGGTGGGGCCGATCCAAGGCCTCAGAAACTACTGGGTGGCCTGCGCGGTGATGGCGGGCTTCAGCCAGGGCGGCGGCGTCGGGCTGGCGCTGTCGCAATGGATGGTCGAGGGCGATCCCGGCTTCGACGTCTGGGCGATGGATGTTGCGCGGTTCGGGGAATGGGCGACCCGCGGCTACACCAATGCCAAGGTCCGCGAGAATTATGCGCGCCGGTTCTCGATCCGCTTTCCCAATGAGGAGCTGCCGGCGGCGCGGCCGCAGCAGACCACAGCCCTCTATGACGTGATGATCGCCAATGGTGCGGTGATGGGCGACAGCTGGGGGCTCGAGACGTCGCTGTGGTTCGCGCCCAAGGGGGTCGCACCGAAGGACATCGTCTCCTTCCACCGGTCCAACGATTTTCCCCATGTGAAGGCCGAGTGCCTGGGGGTGCGCGAGCGGGTCGGCGTGACCGAGATCGCCAATTTCGCGAAATTCGAGTTCTCCGGGCCCGGCGCCGAGCGGTTCCTGTCGCGCCTGATGACCAACCGCATGCCGCGGCGTGGCCGCCTGGTGCTGACCCCGATGCTCAACGAGCAGGGCAAGCTGATCGGCGATTTCACCATCGCTCATGCCGGCGAAAACCGGTTCCTGCTCTGGGGATCGAGCCAGGCGCAGAAGCATCATCTCCGCTGGTTCGAGAAGCATCTCCCGGACGACGGCTCGGTGCGCATCCACCGCTTCGACATGGGTCTGGTCGGCCTGTCGATCGCCGGCCCGCAATCGCGCGCGCTGCTGCAGCGGCTGACCGATGAGGATGTCTCGGCTGGCGCCTTCAAATTCATGGACCACCGGGCCATGGAGGTGGCCAACCTGCCGGCATTGGTGAACCGAGTGACCTATACCGGCGACCTCGGGTACGAGATCTGGGTGAGGCCGGAATATCAGCGCCGGCTCTATGCCGAGATCACGGCGGCGGGACAGGAATTCGGGTTGATCAATTTCGGCATGCGGGCGCTGCTGTCGCTCCGGCTCGAGAAGAATTTCCCGACCTGGTACCGGGAGCTTCGGCCGATCTATGGACCCTATGAAGCCGATGTCGGGCGCTTCGTCGACCTCGACAAGGAGAACTTCATCGGCAAGCCGGCGGCGATGGCCGAGCGAGAGCAGGGCGGGACGCTCCGACGGCTGACCATGGTGGTCGATGCCGAGGATGCCGATGTGCTGGGCGACGAGCCGATCTGGCATGATGGCAAGGTGGTCGGCTGGGTGACCTCGGGCGGCTACGCCCATTGGGCCGACAAGTCGCTGGCGATGGGCTATGTGCCGCGCGAGCTGGCGCAGGAGGATAGCGGCTTCGCGATCGAGATCATCGGCAGCCGGCGCGCCGCGCGGCCGCAGCGGACGCCGCTGTTCGATCCGCAGGGCGCGCGAATGCGCGGCTGAGCTTCCGCGCCATCAGTCGAGAGGTGCGCCACCTTCACTGGTGCGGCGCGCAACAAAGGCATCGAGCGCCTCGCGAATGTCACCGGCAATGGCCGGCGGTTCATATTCGGCGAGCACCTGCTTGTAGAGGCGGTGAGCACGGCGGGTGGCATCGAGCCCGCCAGCTTCGAGCCAGGCACCGTAGTTCTGGGTGGTTGAAATGATGGGCTGGTGGAACGCCGTCTCGAAGGTGGCAATGGTGCGCGCCGTGCCGAAGAAGTGACCGCCCGGTCCGACCTCGGCGATCTCGTCGAGCGCCAGCGTGTCGGCATCGATGGTCGCGGGTTTGAGCCACACCGCCATATTCTGCAGGACCTCGATGTCGAGCACGAATTTCTCGAAGGACGAGCAGAGGCCACCCTCGAGCCACCCTGCCCCATGCATCAGCAGATTGGCGCCCGCGGTGATGGCTGCCCAGGTGGCGCCAACGCCTTCGAGCATGGCGGCGGCATCGGGCAAGTTGGAGGCGCAGAAGGCCGATGAGCGCAGCGGCATGCGGTAGCGCCGGGCGAGCTGGCCGCCAATATGGGTGAAGCGATAGGACTCGGCGAGGCCATAGGCCGGGGCGCCGGTCTTGAGATCGACATTCTTGGCGGCATTGCCATAAAGCACCGGTGCGCCCGACCGCACCAGCTGGGCCAAAGTGACGCCGAACAGGATCTCGGCATTGTTCATCGCCATGCCGGCGGCAACGGTCGCCGGGGCGGTGGCACCGGCCATGATGAAGGGGGTGATCAAGGTCGGCTGACCGAAGCGGGCCATCTCGATGACACCGGTCGCCATGGCGAGATCATATTGGAGCGGCGAGTTGGTGTTGATGATCGAGAAGACGCCGGGCCGTTCGGCAAACTGCTCGAGATCCTCGCCGCGGGCGATGGCGCACATCGCGAACACATCGTGGATGCGCTGACGGCTCAGGCAGAACACATAGGGCACCTTGTCGGTGTGCGTCAGCATCGAGCGGGTGGCTTCGAGATGGCGGAAGCGCACCTCGATGTCGAGCGGCTCGACCGGTGAGCCGCCGATCAGCTGGATGATGTTGAAGAATTGGGCAAGGCGCAGGAAATCATCGTGATCGGCGAGGGTGCCGGAACGGCGGCCGCGCTCGATGTCGGAGCAGTTCGGGGGTCCGAGCACGGTGGCGAAGGCGACATTGTCGCCGCCGACGCGCGCGCTGTTTTGCGGATTGCGCGGAACGAGCTCGATAACCGGCGGCACGGTGGTCAGGGCATGCTCGACCAGCTCGCGACCGAGCCGCACCCGCATGGTCGCGTCATCGACGAGCGCCCCGGCACGGCTCAGGATGGTGCGAGCCTCGGGCAGGTAGCACTTCACCCCAACCTCGCTCAACAGCCGCAGCGACGCCTGATGAAGCGCCTCGATCTCATCCTCTGAAACGATGGCGAGCCGCGGGTAACGATTGACGATCTGGTGCTTGGGAAGCTGGTGGATGGCACCGGCGCGACGACGCTCACTGCCGCGGCGGGTGCGGGCTCCGTCGCTCCTGCCGCTCATCCCTCGCGCTCCTTGACGGCCTGAAGAAAGAAGGCGATCTCCTGCGCCCAGGTCGACTCCTCGAAAATGGACCCATGGGTGCCACCGGGAATGGCGACGAATCGCTTCGGCTCGGGTGCCGCCTCGAACAGGCGCTTGCCAAGGGCGAAGGGAACGACGGGATCGGCGTCGCCATGAAAGATGATGAGCGGCGTATGGATCCTGCCGATAAGGTCGATCGAGTCGAAGTGGTCGAGAAGCAGCAGCCCAACCGGCAGCCAGCCATAGTGATAGCGGGCGACATCGACCATCGAGGTGTAGGGCGCCTCGAGCGCCAGCGCTGCCACCGGGTGGGATGCGGCCAATCGAACGGCCGGCCCGGTGCCCAGCGACTCGCCGACCACGACGAGCTTGTCGGGAGGAATGCCCTTGGCCTTCAGCCAGTCATAGGCTGCCGTTGCATCGACCAGCAGTCCCTGCTCGCTCGGCTGTCCGGTCGAGCCGCCATAGCCGCGCCAGGAAACATAGAGGACACCGAATCCGGCCTTTTGGTAGAACTGAAAACGCAGCGGCCGCTCGGCGATCGAACCGGCATTGCCGTGGAGAAACAGCACGGTGGGTTGCCCCTGCGCGGCCGGCGCATACCAGGCCACCAGCTTCTCTCCGTCCGGGGTGGGGATCTCGATCACTTCGGCACCGGTGATGCCGAGCGATGCGGGATCGACCCGCTTGGTATCGGGATGGTAGAGGAGCTGGCGTTGATTGAAGTACATGTAGCCGGCGATCAGCGCATAGGCGCCAAGAGCGATGAGGAGCGCAGCCACGGTAGCACGGATCATGTGACGAGCCGGGCGGGTTGCTCGACATCCGAGGTCCAGATGTAGAGCGCAAGGAGCGGCACGGGCCCGGTCCGGGTGGCATGGACCATATGCGGCGGATGCCAGATCATCTCGCCCTGCTCGCGGCTCGCGAAATCTGCCGAGGCAGCCTTCCATTCGCTGGGACCGGTGAGCAGCCAATAAAGCTCGGGGGCGGGGTGGCTGTGGTCCAGATAGTGGAGATGCGGTCCGAGCACCAGGAGGCCCATACGGAAGTCCTCGCCGGGCCACAGGCCAGCGGGGCCGACCAGCTCGGCATAGGCATAGTTGTCCATATAGTCTGGGCAGCTCATGGCGGCATCGGAGTAGTTGTCATTCTGCTGCCAGGCAAGCTCGTCCTCGATCTCGGCGATCAGCGCCGCCAGGGTGCTGTCGAGCAGGAGAACAGCAGCGATCGATTCCGGCAGGTGGCGGCAGGCCACGAGCCGGCGGGCCGGCGGGACGAGGCGCTGGACTGTGGCGATCTTCTGCTGCTCAAGCCGTTGCAGCGCCAACTCAACGCCATCGGCAGCGCGGCGCGCGGCGAGGTGGCGGGCGACGATGGCGTGGAAGCGCTCACCCAGAGCGTCGATGGCGGTCATCGCCAACCGTCCGCCAGCCCGTAGAACCGCTGGGCCAGCATGAGCAAGTCCCCATCGCGCACCGGCCGCACCGTCGCCTTGCGCATCGGGGCATTTTGCGGCTGGCTCATCTGCGCTGCCAGCAATTCGGGCCGGTTGAGCTCGAGGCCGTCATCGCGGAGCGAGATCTTGAGGCCGCTTGCCCGCACCACGCGGGCGAAGGCCGACACCGCGGCATCGGGCCGCGGCACCTCGCCCATCGCCTCGGCAACCGCGGCAAAGGCTTCGGGGACCGCTTCGGCGACCCAGTCCATTGTGGCGAGCATGGCAAGGGCGGTGGCGCGGCCATGAGCGATCGGCGCGAGCGCTGCCACAGCATGCGAGATGTTATGCGCCAACGCGGTGCCGCCATTGTCGATGGCAATGCCGGCATAGCAGGAGCCAAGCAGAAGCGCGCCGCGGGCCGACATGTCGGACCCGTCCTTGATGGCCCGTTCAAGATTGCGGCTGATCAGGCGGATCGCGCGGTGGCAGTAAAGATCATTGCCGGCATTGCGACGGGCATTGGTCGCCGCCTCAATGGCATGGACCAGCGCGTCGAGGGCGGTGGCAGCGGTCAGCGGCGGCGGCAGGGTGAGGGTCAGCTCGGGATCGAGCAGCGCCGCCACGGGCTTGAGCGGATCGCCCCAGGCCCAGGTCTTGACGCCGGACTCCAAGGCAAAGACCGAGGTGCGCGTCACCTCCGATCCGGTGCCGGCGGTGCTCGGAATGGCGATCACCGGCAGGGCGTCGAGCGGCAGCGGCGTGTCGCAGAGCGCATAGGCGGCGGCACCGAGTCCGCTTCGCGTGGTGGCGGCGACCAGCTTGGCGGTGTCGAGTGCCGAGCCGCCACCAATCCCGATCACCAGCCCGGCCGATAGGTCGCGGGCGGCGGTGGTTGCCCGATCGATCTCCGAGACTTTTGGCTCGCCCTTGAAGTCGGCATAGACGCCGCTTCCGATCTCCTTCTCGGCGAGCATGCGGGTCACCCGCTCGGTCCAGCCGAGGCTCTGCATGGCCGGATCGGCAATGATCATCGCCGCTCCGCCGGGCGCGACGCGCGCCGCGACCTCGCGGCCAAGCCGGCTGAGGCAGCCGGCGCCGAAGAAGATCGCGGGAACGCGGCTCAATTCAAATTGCTGCATCAATCGTCCTCTCTGCCGATGGATTGCTGGCGGGCTCTGACGATGTAGAGCGCGGTGAACAGGTCGAGATGGCCGCCGCCGCCATTCTTGTAGAGCGTGATATCGCCGGCCTGGCGCCGCGGTTGATAGCCACGGGCGAAATCGAACAGGTCGGCCTCGACCCGATCGCGCGAAATGATGCCGCGCCTGATCGGGTCGCCCAGATCGCCGGGCTGATCGATGGCAAACCAGCGCGAATCGACGAAGAGCCGCGCCTTCGTCACCGCATCATCGTCGCATTCGCGCATGTCGCCGCTGAAGGCGCCGACGAGATCGAGATGGGCGCCAGGCTTGAGCCAAGCCCCTAGGACCAGCGGCGCGGTCGAGGCGGTGGCGCATGAGACGATGTCGGCGCGGCGGACAGCGCTTTCGAGCGAGGCAACGGCGCGACCGCCAACTTCGCTGGCAAGCGCGACAGCGCGGTCGATCCGGCGGGCCCATACCAGGATCTCCGAGATGGACGGCCGGACAGCGCGGTGGGCGGCGACGAGATGGGGCGCCAGGCCGCCGGCGCCGACCATCAGCAGAACTTTGGCATCGCTTGCGGCGAGAAGATCGCAGCCCAGCGCCGAGTCCGCCGCGGTCTTGCGGTAGGTCATGGCGGTGGCATCGATGATGGCGACCGGGGTGCCATCGGTGCCATCGAACAGGGCATAGAGCGCCTGGACAGCCGGAATGTCGGGGTGGAGTCGCGGGTTGGCAGGCATGACGCTGACGAGCTTGGCGCCCATGGCGACCCCGGGCTGAAAGGCCGGGAGGGTGACCCAGGTCTGGCGCTCGCCGCGCGGCCCGATCGCATGGAGCTCGCTGCGATCGACCAGCGGCTCGGTGCCGCGATGGGCCTCGAGAAGGGCGGCGGCCAGCTTCCGGTAGTCGCAAATGGCATGAACCTCGGCGGCGGAGACGATGTCCATGGCGGTGCTCACGATATGCCCGGACCCGTGATCTCGCGCAGCAATTTGCGGGCGATGGCGTCGCCATAGGCGTCGTAGTCATTGGCCGGGATCATGAAATGGAAGGGACCGCCAATGATCTGCTGCTCGAAATATTTATCGAGGGTCGGCCACTCATTGAGGATCGGCAGGCCGTTGATGGTGATGCCGCGGGCCACCACCTCGTCGCGGGCAATGGTGACGAGATCACCGCGATTGTTGCGCCCGTCGGAGGAGAGGTCGATGACCCGCCGCTCGGCCCGGTAGGGAGACGCCATCAGCACGGCGGCCGCAAATCTGAGCGCATCGCCGATGGCGGTGCCACCCTCCGCCAGCCCACGCCGGAGTCTGCCCACCCGGTCGGCAAAGTTCTCCGAGGCTTCGGCGGAATCGAGCACCGTCCATGGCAAGGCGAGGAGCTGGTTCTTGTCGTCCGACCATTGCATCAGGGTGACGGCAATGCGGCCGGTCGAGCCCCCCTTGATGGCAGCATGGATGTCGCGGCGGCGAAAGGCATCGGCCAGGCCCTTGATCTGGAGGCGGAACTCGGAGGCATCGACGCTGTAGGAGCAGTCCACCGCCAGGACCAGTGCCATGTCGACGGTCTCGCCGGCGGCAGCGACTGGCGGCAGGGCGCCGATCCCCAGGCACAAACCAAGGCTCAGGACGGTCCGCCGGAGGGCGGGTCGAACGGGGTGCGGCAACTCCATGAGCGACACAGTACCATGCCGGGCGCGCGGCGAAGAGCGGCACTTGACGCAGGCCGGCAGAGTGCTGAAATTTAGCGTATGAATAATCCATTGATGCAGGTGGTCGGGTTTTCGCAGGCCGCTCCGGTCCCGGAGTTGATCGATCCGTTCGGCCGCCACGTCACCTATCTCCGGATCTCGGTGACCGACCGGTGCGATTTTCGCTGTGTTTACTGCATGGCGGAAAACATGACCTTTCTGCCAAAAAAAGAGATTCTGACACTTGAGGAGATCGACCGGGTCGCCACCGCCTTCATCCGCCGCGGGGTCAGGAAGCTCAGGCTGACCGGCGGCGAGCCGCTGGTACGGCGGAATATCATGGGCCTGGTCGAGGCATTGTCGCGGCATTTGGGCTCTGGCGTA
>JBKOZY010000118.1:0-2737 GCA_046726135.1 Pseudomonadota bacterium
GCCGAAAGGTGGTCGAGGCGCTTCAGCATGATATCGCTCGGCCCATCATCGGGCATGAGAGCAAGGCAGGCCTCGAAGCCCTGACGGGCGAGGGTCCAAACGCCGTTGCGATAGGCGCTCAGCGCTTCGGCATAGCGCGCCTGGAGCGCGCTCTGCGCGGCGGTGATGTGACCGATCCTGCCGAGGATCTCGAACAGCGATTGCGCCTGCTCGATACCCGGCAGGAGCACGGTGTCGACCTCGCGCAGCGCGAAGCGCGAACGGATGCTCTCGGCAGTTCGCTGGCAGACCAGGATGGTGGTGCGGTAGGTGCGATTGGCGAACTCGAGGCGCGAGGCCAGATTCACCGGATCGCCGATCACCGTATAGTTGCGGCGCTCCTGGGCGCCGACACTACCGGCAAGACAGGTGCCGCTGGCGATGCCGATGCGCACCGTCGAATTGCGAATTCTGGCGCTCCCCTCGAATATGCGGCGGCAGGCTTCGGTGACCTCCGGCATCTGGGCGAGGCAGAGCAGGGCAGCATCGGCGCTGCGCATTGCCGTCTCGCTCTGCGGCACGAAAGGCGTACACCAATAGGCCATCACCGCATCGCCGATATATTTGTCGATGATCCCGTCGGTGGCAGTGATCTCGCGGGTGACCACGGAAAAATACGCATTGAGGAACTGCACGACCTTCCCGGGCTCGATCCGCTCACTCAGCCCGGTGAAGCCGGCGAGATCGCAGAACATGACGGACGCTTCGCGATGCTCGCCACGCTCGGCCAGCATGTCGCGGGTGCCGATCAGCTGCTCGGCGATGCGACGATCGACATAGCGCCCGAAGGTCTCGCGAATGCGCTCGCGCATGCGCAATCCTTCCGTCATCTGATTGAAGGAGCGGGCGAGGCGGCCGATCTCGTCGCGCCGCGGCGGGATATCGATGCGAGTCTCGAAATTGCCTTTCTCGACCGCCTCGGCGCCGTGCACGATCGAGCGGATCGAGCGGATGAGCCGCACCGCCCCGATCGCTGCGACGGCGAGACCGAGAATCGAGGAGATCACGAAGACGACGATGGTGGCGATCTGGGTGCGGGTCTGGGCGTCCTCCGCGTCCCTGGCGATGAGCTTCAGGTCGGTGAACATGCTGGCCCGCGCATTCTCCAGCCGCGTGCCGAGCTGATTGCGGATCCGATCGATGGTCGCGAGGTGCTGGCGGGCTTCGGGCAACGACCGCTGCGTGATCGCCTCGAGCAAAGGCTGAGCCTGCTGGTCGTAGGCGCGGGAAAAACCCCGCAAGCCGACGAGAATCTCGCGCAATGCTGCCGACTGTGACGACAGAGAAAGCGTTCCATCGCTTTCCTGAGACTCCAGGAGTCTTGTGGCGTCTGCAAATTCACGGTGGAATTGACCCTGAGCCCTGGTGAAATCCTGCTCATAGGCCGTCAGGATATCGCTTGGTGTGGATGGATCCTCGGCGGCGAGGAGGGCCCGCCGCAGCGCCACGGCGGCTTCGAGCGAGCGGATGTGACTGCGCGCAAGCGCCCCATAGGCAGGGATGGCGAAATTAACCACTTGTTGGATCTGCCGGACAGTTTCGGCCGAATTGCGCAAGGATATGAATGCGGTAAGCGACAGGAGCAGGATGAGCCCCGCCGTGAGGCCGACGAATTTGGCGCCGAGGGAAAAGCCGCGATCCGAAGGCGCAAGGGTGGTGGTTTCGGCCGCACTCACGGCTCGGAGACCGGCAGGTGCCGGTTCCCAGGCTGCGATGGCCGGTGGCATAGTGTGGTCACGACTTCCCTGCCGCCCATGAGGTCGAATCCCGCGGATGCAAGGATAAGAACAGCGTCAGTGATCCACAAGTTTTCCTTCACCCCGCCCGGGGACAACGAGGCTGGCATCGTCGGCGATGAACCGTCGATCGATGGGGCGATCGCCCGGGTGTTCATCCGCCGGGATGTGTCGAACCGGTCGTTGCGCCGGCTTGCGCTCTGCCTCAAGCGATCGGCATCCGGCGCCTATGCGATGGGGCAGGTGGGATCGGCGCGCTCGGGTTACTGGTCGACGATCGATCTGGTCGAAAGACGTGATCTCGATCAGCTGCGGATCAAGGCGCGTCGCCTGATCGACGGGTGGAAGGAGTTCTCTTGAACCAAGGAGAGACGGAGATGGACATTCGCCAATGTGGAACGATCCCGACGGTCAGGGGCTCCGCCAGCTGGTTCACCGGGACCGCCTGGCAGGACCTTGCGGTCGAAGCCCCGGAGCCGGCGCGGGTCAGAACGGTGATGGTGCGTTTCGAGCCCGGAGCACGCACGCATTGGCACACCCATCCGCTCGGCCAGACGCTGCTGGTGGTCGCCGGCAGCGGCAGAGCGCAAAGCTGGGGTGGAACGATCCGGGAGATCAAGGCCGGCGATGTGGTGTGGATCCCGCCGGGCGAGAAGCATTGGCACGGGGCAGGGCCGACCACATCGCTGACCCATATCGCCATTCAGGAAGCATTGAATGGCAGTCCGGTCGAATGGCTCGAGCCAGTATCCGACGCGCAATATTCCGGGTGATCAGTTCAAACGGATGCTGGGCACGCGTGCTAGAATGCCCGGCCGTTCAAGGTCGAATGGTTAGGATTGCCGATGATGACCAAGGAATTTTCTCAGCTGATCGTGACAGCGGCATGGATCGTCGCATTGTCTTCCGCGGCGGCTGCCCAGCAGGAAGCGGAAGCTCTCCAGGTGGTCGCCGATCAGGTG
>JBKOZY010000119.1:0-2629 GCA_046726135.1 Pseudomonadota bacterium
ATGCTCGACCGCCTGGTCGCTCTTCTCGATGAGATCGGTCGATCGGACAAGGTGCGGGCGCTCTTGATCACCGGCGCGGGTCGGGCGTTCTCCGCCGGGCAGGACCTTGCCGACCCGGCATTCCAGCGCGATCCGAATTTCGACATCGCTGCCGTCATCGAGCAAACCTACAATGCCATCGTCCGGCGCCTGCGGGCGCTGCCGGTGCCGACTATCGCCGCCGTCAATGGGGTGGCGGCGGGTGCCGGGGCCAATCTGGCGCTTGCCTGCGACATCGTCATTGCGGCCCGCTCGGCGAGTTTTCTGCAGGCCTTCACCAAGATCGGGCTCATTCCGGATGCCGGCGGCACCTTCATGCTGACCCGGCTGCTCGGCGAGGCGCGCGCCAAGGCGCTGGCGATGCTGGCGGAGCCGCTGCCGGCCGAGACCGCGGCGCAATGGGGGCTGATCTGGAAGGTGGTCGACGATGCGGCGTTGGCGGGCGAGGCGCTGGCGCTCGCCTATCGGCTCGCCAGCGGGCCGACGGTGGCGCTTTCGCTCACCAAGCAGGCGATCCATGCGGCGAGCGAGAACGGCCTGTCGGCGCAGCTCGACCTCGAGCGCGATCTGCAGGCGGTGGCGGGACGGACGCATGATTTTGCCGAGGGCATTGCCGCCTTCCTTGAAAAGCGCAGGCCGGAGTTTCGCGGCGGATGAGCGTCGACCGGCTGCTCAGAACGTTCGACCAGCCGCGACGGCTGATCTGGGCGGCGTTCGGTGCCGTTGTCGCGGCGGGATGGGGGACGCTGGCAGGCGCCGATCCGATGGCGCACGATCTGTGGCGCAGCCTGTGCGGGCCGGCCCATGCCGCCGTCGGCTATCACATGGCGATGTGGGTGGCGATGGTGTTCGCGATGATGCTGCCGAGTGCTGCACCGATGATCTCGACCTATATGGACATTGCCGAGGCGGCGCGGCGCAAGGCGATCCCGGTGGTCCAGCCGGCGGTGCTCGCTGCCGGCTATCTCGTCGTCTGGCTCGGCTTCGCGATCGCGGCGGGCTATCTCCAGGCGCGGATCGATGTGCCGCAAATCCCCGGTGCAACCGGCGCGCTCCTGCTGGTCGCCGGCTTGTGGCAATTCGCGCCGGTGAAACATGCCTGCCTCACCCGCTGTCGTGCGCCAATGCCGTATTTCCTCGCTCACTGGAGCGAGCAGGCCGGGGATGTGTTCCGGATGGGGCTGCGCCAGGGCCTTTACTGCCTCGGCTGCTGCGGCGCATTGATGATGCTGATGTTTGCCGCTGGCGCCATGAACCTCTTGTGGATGGCAGTGCTCGGGCTGGTGATGATCCTCGAAAAGACGATGGCGCGTCCGCAAATGCTGGTGCAGATGGTGGGTTCGGCGCTGCTGCTGCTCGGCCTGGCGCAGCTCGGCTTGGAATTTTTCGCCTGAGAGAAGATGAAGCGATGACCGACGCGATCAAACCCTGGACGATCAAGGGAGAGCTCGTCCTCTCCTGCAATTGCACCGTCTTCTGCCCCTGCGTGATCTCGCTCGGCCGCCATCCGCCGACCGAGGGACATTGCCAGACCTGGGGCGGCATCAGGATCGACCAGGGCCGCTTCGGCACCACCGATCTGTCGGGCATCAATATCGGCCTGATGATCGAAATTCCCGGAATGATGAGTCGCGGTAATTGGACAGCGGCGGTCTATGTCGACAAGCGCGCCAAGGCCGCTCAGCTGAAGGCGCTGACCGCGATCATGACCGGCCAGGCGCGCGGCACGACGCATCTCCTGTCGATCCTCGTCGGCGAGTTCCTCGGGGTGTTCCAGGAGGAGATCCGCTACGAGCGCGATGGCGACACACGGCGGTTCGCCATCCCCAAGATCATCGAGGGCGAGATCAGGCCGGTCGCCAGCGCGAGCGCGGGCAAGCCGACAACGATCGAGAACTCGCAATATTGGATCGGGCCGCAGATCATCGTCGCCGAGGCGGTGAAGTCGAAATTGCGGGCGTTCGGGCGCAATTGGGATTTCCGCAATCGCAGTGCGGAGATCGTCGCGCTGGATTGGAAGGGGCCGTAGGAGAGGCAGTAGGCAGTAGGCAGTAGGGCCAGGACCCTTAATTGATTTTGGGGGGTATGCGAATCGCAGGTGCATTGATTCAGTCGTCCTTGCCGAGGGAGGACGAGATGGCTGAATTATTCTGGTTTTCGGATGAGCAATGGACCCGTATCAAGCCGTTGTTGCCGACCAACACCCGGGGTTTGAAGCGGGTTGACGACCGCCGTGTTTTGAGCGGCATCATGCATGTCTTGTACTCGGGCTGTCAGTGGTCGCATTGCCCGCGGGAGTATGGGCCGTCCAAGACCATCTACAATCGCTTCGTGCGCTGGGCGCGGCGCGGCATCTGGGAAAGGATCTTCGCAACGCTGGCCGGCCGTGATGGCCCTGCTGATCGGCTGCTGATCGATTCGACAATCGTCAAGGCGCACCGCAGCGCGGCTGGCGGAAAAGGGGGGCCCAGTATCATGCTATTGGTCGTAGCGTTGCCGGCAGAACCACCAAAATCCATCTCGTAATCGACGCCGAGGGTAGACCCCGCGTGATCCTGCTCACGCCGGGAAACACCAATGGTCACAAGCC
>JBKOZY010000120.1:0-7592 GCA_046726135.1 Pseudomonadota bacterium
GCATCGACCAGTGTCGGAAGCAGCGGCGGAACGAAGCCGAGCACTGATCGCGGTAAGGACTTCGCTTACCTTTTCATGGCTCCAAGAATGCGCCGAAACTGCTTCGCTAGGTTGCTAGTTGGTTGCTAGCGGGCGAAGCATCTCCCACCATGCAAAGCCGATGAAACGCTAAGTCGTTGAATTGAGTGGTGCCCCAAGCCGGACTCGAACCGGCACGTCCTTGCGGACAACAGATTTTGAGTCTGCCGCGTCTACCATTCCGCCACAGGGGCCAAAGCCCGGTCGCTTGCCACGAAGGCGCGATCATAGAAGCCTTCGACCCGTCGTCAACAGCCTCCTCCGCCTGTCGCATGGACAAGGGCGAGACCATCCTGCTACGGGTGGGCGATGCCCCACCCGATAATCGCGCGCCTCCTCGAGATCCTCGCCCGGCCGGTGACCGAGGTCGCCCTCGCCATCCTCGCTTTTCTCGATGGGTTTGCCATCGTCTTCCCGCCGGAGCTCCTGCTCTATCCCGCCGTCTATGCCCGCCCCGCCCAGGCCGCCTTTCTCGCCTTCGTCGCCACCGCCGGTTCGGTGCTCGGCGCCATTGCCGCCTATTATATCGGCCTGCTGATGTTCGAGACCTTCGGCCAGATGATCCTCGAATTCTACGGCCTCGAGGACGCATTCGTCGCCTTCACCCAGAGCCAGGCGCAGCAGGGGGCGATCGCCGTCCTGCTGGCTGCCGGCCTGTTCATGCCGATGAAGGCGGTTGCCGTGGCGAGCGGCGTGATCGGCGTCCCGGTGCCGCTCTTCATTCTCTACGTCGCGATTGCCAGGGCGATCCGCTTCGGTCTCGGCGCCCTGCTCGTTCGCTTGATTGCTGACCTGACCGGTCGCGCGGCCTGACGACCGGCCATGCTGAAGCGGCTTTATGACTGGACGCTCTCCCTCGCGGCCCGCAAGAGCGCTGAGGCCTGGCTCGCGGTCATCGCCTTCGTCGAAAGCTCGGTGTTCCTGGTGCCCGCCGACGTGCTGTTCGTGCCGATGGCGCTGGCGCGACCGGACCGGGCGGTCCGCTACGCCCTTATCGCCACATTCGCTTCGACCCTCGGCGGCATCGCCGGTTATTTCATCGGCCTTTATGGCTATGAGGCGCTGGCGCGCCCCATCCTCGAATTCTACGGCAAGCTCGATTCCTTCGAGCACCTCCGAAGCTGCGCCGGCCGCGAGACGACCATGGTCATGCTCGTCACCTCCGGTCTCGCCCATCTGCCGCCGATCAAGGTGGTGACCATTCTCGCCGGCGTCATCAATGTCGGCCTCGCCTTCTTCATCATCTCGTGCCTCCTCGCGCGCGGTGCCCGCTTCCTGGCGCTCGCACTGCTCATCCGGCGCTACGGCGACCCCATCCGCCTCTGGATCGAGCTGCGCCTGGGACTGATCGCCGCATTGGCGGCAGGGCTGCTCGTCCTTCTCTATCTGGCGTTGCGCTACGGTCTCGGCGGTGGAGGTTACCCATGCTGAAAACTGGCATGGCCAGGCTGGCGGGCCCCGCCGATAACCGCCTGTTCAGCGCTGTCCTGCTCTTCTTCCTGGTGGCGCTCGCCGCCATCGCCGCCGCCTGGGGATTCGAGCGCTTCGGCGGCTACATCCCCTGCGACCTCTGCCTCAAGCAGCGTTGGGCCTATTATTTCGCAGTGCCGCTGTCTGCCCTGTTGCTGCGGCCCGCCGCCGACGGGCGCCAGCTCGCCCGCTGGGGACTTGTCGTTCTCGCCGTCGCGATAGCTGGCAATGCCCTCCTCGGCATCTATCATTCAGGCGTGGAGTGGCACTGGTGGGCCGGCCCCCAGGTCTGCAGCACCGGCGGCGGCCTGTCGGGTGGCCTGCCCAATCTCGACACCGCCCGGGTGATCCGCTGCGACGAGGCGCAATGGCGCTTTCTCGGTCTGTCCTTTGCCGGCTGGAATGTCGTGGTGTCGTTGGCCCTGGTCGCGCTCTGCCTGTGGGGCATGCGGGGCGCGCCACGGCCTGAGCGTCAAGGCTCGAGCACGGTGTCCCAGTAAAGGAAGTCGGCCCAGCTCTGATGCAGATAGTTGGGCGGGAACAGGCGGCCATTGGCGTGGAGCTGCTGTACGGTCGGCCGCACCGGCCGGCTCTCCGGCCACATATCGACCTCGCCCGGCAGATGCCCGCCCTTGGTCAGATTGCACGGGCTGCAGGCGGTGACCACGTTTTCCCAGGTGGTGATCCCGCCTTTGGACCGCGGCACCAGATGATCGAAGGTCAGGTCCTCGCCCGCCCCGCAATATTGGCAGGTGAAGCGGTCGCGCAGGAACACGTTGAACCGCGTAAAGGCAGGATGGCGCGCCGGCTTCACATAGGTCTTGAGCGACACGACGCTCGGCAGGCGGAACTCGAAGGAGGGACTTCGCACCACGCGGTCATATTCCGACACGATGGCGACGCGATCGAGAAACACCGCCTTCACCGCATCCTGCCAGCACCACAGCGAGAGAGGGTAATAGCTCAGGGGCCGATAATCGGCATTGAGCACCAAGGCGGGACAGCTTTCCGGTGACATCGCGGCGTGGTGCACCGAACCTCCTTTCGATGGCACGACCGGCTCTGACCCGGCAGATGCAACCTACTATATCTGGTGCGACATCCCTGTGAAGGACGATTTCGCGCCACAGTATTCACCCCCACGAATCGCGCGAATCCGCCACGATCGGCCCTATGGACAACGTGCTGCCACAGCTGCCGCCAGTATGCCATTTTGTGCAGGATGGTGCGAATCAGTCCTTCCTCGCCAAATTTGACCCATGGCCGCCCGGCGGACTATAGCCGACGCGTGACCAGCGCCCCATCACGTCCGCCGGTGTTCCGTTTCGCTCCAAGCCCCAATGGCGAGCTGCATCTGGGTCATGCCTTCTCGGCCATCTTCAGCGAGCGTGAGGCCCGCAATGCCGACGGCAAGCTGCTTCTGCGCATCGAGGACATCGACACCATCCGCTGCCGTCCGGTCTATGCCGAGCGCATGATCGAGGACCTCGCCTGGCTCGGCATCGGCTTCGACGGGCCGGTGCTGCGCCAGAGCGAGCACCTGGCGCGGCATCGCCAGGCACTGGCGGCGCTCGAAGCCCGGGGTTTCGTCTATCCCTGCTTCTGCTCGCGCGCCGAAATTGCCGCCGCGGTGACAGGGGCCCATCCACGCGATCCCGAAGGTGCCCCGCTCTATCCCGGAACCTGCCGCAGCCTGTCGCGGGACGCCCGACAGGCGCGCATCGCCAACCGCGAGCCCTATGCTCTGCGCCTCGACATGACGGCCGCGCTCGCGACGGCGCCGTCGCTCAGCTTCTGGGAGGAAGGCATCGGCCCGGGCGGCGAGCATGGCCGCCTTCCCGCTGCCCCCGAGCGCTGGGGCGATGTGGTCCTCGCCCGCAAGGACATTCGCACCAGCTATCACCTGGCCGTGGTTCTCGACGATGCCTGGCAGGAGGTGACGACGGTCACCCGCGGCCACGACCTGTTCCACGCCACCGGTGTCCATCGTCTGCTTCAACAATTGTTCGGCCTGCCGGAGCCGCTCTATCACCACCATCGCCTGATCGGTGACGACACCGGGCGCAAGCTCTCCAAAAGCGCCGGTGACCGCTCATTGCGTTCGCTGCGCCAGGCCGGGGTCACGCCGCAGCATATTCGTCAGTTCTTCAGCCAATAGAGCAGCACCGTCAGGGTGAATGCCGAGGTCGCCGTGCCGATGGCGATTGCAGCGGCAACCGTCGCGACTGCCCGCTGATAGCGCATGGCGAGGAGAAAGGCATTCACCCCGGCCGGGCATGCCGCCATCAGCACCGCGACACGCAGCCATGTCTGAGGCATTCCCGGCATGGCCGAGCCGATCAGCCAGACAATCGCCGGAAACAGCGCAATCTTCAGCCCGACCAGCAGCGCCGCCTCGTGCCAGCCCTCGCCAAGCCCGTAGGTCGACAGCGACAGCCCGAGCGCAAACAGCGCGACCGGCACCGCGCAGTCACCGAGGAGCTCGAGGAACAGATCGGGGATTGCCGGCAGCCCGAGCCCGCTCGCCCGCCATCCGGCGCCGACGATCAGTGCCAGGATGATCGGATTCTGGAGCAGCGACCGGGCAAGATCACCAAGAAGCCGGCCGAACGGTGCGTCGCTCTCGCGATTGCCCCACTCCATCTGCAGCATGGCTGAGAACCACAGCAGCGGCGTGTTGACCGCAACGATCAATGCCGCCGGCAGCGCCGCTTCGGACCCGAAAGCACTGACCGATAGCGGCAGGCCGAGAAACACCAGATTGCTGAAGCATGACGCCATCGCCGCGACGGCAGCGCTCTTCCGGCCAAAGCCCGAAAGCTGCGAGGCGACCACGCTTGCCAGCACCCAGGTGATCGCGAGCGCGCCGTAATAGGTCACCCACAACAGCACCGGCGACGCTTGCAGCTGGTCGACATGGACAAGATTGCGGAACAGCAGCGCCGGTATGGCAAAGTCGAACGCAAAGCGCGATAGACCGCTTGCCCCATCCGCCGGGAACATCTTGAGCCGTGCCGCAATGAAGCCGAGCGCGATCAAGCCGAACAGCGGCATCACCGTGGCCAGCACGTCGTTCATCTGGCTGTTCCTCTCCCTTGTCTGCTTCCCGAGCATCATGCTCTATACTCGTGAAAGCATGACCGACGACAAGAATGACCAGGAGGCGGCCGCCAGGCTGGAGCGTGCCAGGGCGCTCGGCTCGACCGGTGAAGCGCGGACGCTCTATCGTGACTGGGCCAAAGACTATGACGCGGACGTGTTCGGCCGTCTCAGGGTCACCGGCACCCGGCGCATCGCCGAGCTGCTGATCCATCATCTGCCGCAAGCACCAGACGCGCGCATCATCGATCTCGGTTGCGGCACCGGAGCGGCCGGCGCCATCTTGAAGAGCAGCGGCGTGACGACGATCGACGGTCTCGATCTCTCTCCCGAGATGCTGATCGTCGCCGCCGACAGCGGTGCCTACCGCTTGTTGGTCGCCGCCGACCTCCTCGCGCCGCTCCCCTTAGCCGACCATCGCTACGATGCCGCCATCTCGGCCGGCACCTTCACCACCGGTCATGTCGGCGCTGCCGCGCTACCCGCCATCCACCGGCTCATCCGGCCGGGTGGCCTGCTGGCCTGCGTCATCGCCTGCTCCTTCTATGATTCTGGCGGCTTTGCCGATGCCATCCCGCAGCTCATCTCCGAGCAGCGCTGGCGCATCCTCCACGACACGCTCGAGCCGATTCGCAATGGCGGTCCGCCGGAAGGCCATATGCTGGTGTTTCAGATCGACGAGGCGGGAGTGCTCTCCGCCACCAGCCCGGCAATGTCGGCCATCAGCTCGCTCAGCCGATAATCCTTTGGCGTGAACACCCGCTTGACGCCGAGCTGGCGCAGCACATGCCGGTCCTCCTCCGGAATGATTCCGCCGACCACCACCGGGACCCTCTCGAGCCCCGCTGCCCTCAGACCCCGCATCACCTCCTGAACCAGCGGCACATGGCTGCCGGACAGAATGGAGAGACCGACCACATGCACATTATGGGCCTGCGCCTCCTTCACGATCTCCGCCGGCGTCAGCCGGATGCCGTCATAGAACACCTCGAATCCGGCATCGAGGGCTCTGACCGCAATCTGCTCTGCTCCGTTCGAATGACCATCGAGCCCCGGCTTGCCGACCAGGAATCGCGGCTTGACCCCAAGCCGCGCCGCCAGCGCTTCCACCGCCTTGCGCAAATCCATCTCGTCGCCTTCGGCGATGATGCTGACATCGCTGATCCCGGTCGGCGGGCGATATTCGCCGAACACCTCGCGGAGCGCGCTCGCCCATTCGCCCGTCGTCACCCCCGCCTTGGCGCAGGCGATCGACGGCTCCATGACATTGGCCCCCTCCCTGGCGGCTGCCCGCAATTTGTTGAGCGCAACAAGCGCCGGTCCCTCGGCGCGGGCCACCCGCCACGCCTTCAGCCGCTCGACCTGCTCGAACTCGCGCTCCGGCGACACGGTCAGCACCATCTGATCGAGCGCCGTCACCAGCGGTGACGGCTCGCTCTCCAAATAGGCGTTGACGCCCACCACCACTTCCCGGCCCGACTCGATAGCCGCAAGCCGCGCCGCATTCGAGGTGACCAGCGCCCGCTTCATCCGACCCGATGTGACGCCGACGACCGCCCCGCCGATCGCCTCGATGGCCGCCAACTCCCGCCGCACCTCTGCCTTGAGCGCCTCGACCTTGGTCTCGAGCGTGCGCGAGCCCTCGAACAGATCGCCATGTTCGAGGAGGTCGGTCTCATAGGCGATGATCTGCTGCATGCGCAGCGACCATTGCTGGTCCCATGGCCGCGGCAGCCCCAGCGCCTCGTTCCAGGCCGGCAGCTGCACCGCCCGCGCCCGCGCCTTGCGCGACAGCACCACTGCCATCAGTTCGACCAGAATGCGGTGAATGTTGTTCTCCGGCTGCTGCTCGGTGAGGCCCAGAGAATTGACCTGGACACCGTAGCGGAAGCGCCGGTGCTGCTCCTCCGTAATGCCGTAGCGCTCTGCCGTGATCTCGTCCCACAGCTCGCCGAACGCGGTCAGCTTGGCAATCTCCGTTACGAGCTTCATGCCGGCATTGACGAAGAAGCTGATGCGTCCCACGACGCCCGCGAAGTCTTCCGTGGCAACACCGCCAGACACCCGGACATGATCGAGCACGGCGATCGCCGTCGCCAGCGCAAATGCCACCTCCTGCACCGCTGTCGCTCCCGCTTCCTGCAGGTGATAGGAGCAGATGTTGATCGGGTTCCACCGCGGCGTTTCCCGGCATGACCAGGTCACCATGTCGGCGGTGAGCTTCAGCGATGGCTCGGGCGGGAAGATGTAGGTGCCCCGCGACAGATATTCCTTGATGATGTCGTTCTGCGTCGTCCCCGACAAGGCGCGACGCTCCGCCCCCTGCTCGTCGGCGACCGCGACATACAGCGCATAGAGCCACGCCGCCGTCGCATTGATCGTCATCGACGTGTTCATCCTGGCAAGCGGAATGCCGTCGAACAGCGTCCTCATGTCGCCGATATGCGAGATCGGCACGCCCACCCGGCCGACCTCGCCGCGCGCCAGCTCGTGGTCGCTGTCATAGCCGGTCTGGGTCGGCAGATCGAAGGCGATGGAAAGCCCGGTCTGGCCCTTGGCCAGGTTGCCACGGAAGAGCCGGTTGCTCTCGGCGGCCGTCGAATGGCCGGCATAGGTCCGGAATATCCACGGTTTGTCGCGGGTGGCCTCGCTCATCGAGCGATCGAAGCAAAAGGCGTGCTGCGGTGCAATGGGAGAGATCGGCGCCCGGCTTGGCCGCGGCGTTGAACCAGGTCGAGTAAGGCGAGAAGCTCCCTGAGCAAGGAAAACTTTCTTGTCGTGAGGAAGTGCCGGTCAACCGTCCCATCGACAAATGCTGCAGCGCAAAATAGGATCACCGTCAGAATCGTGGCTTTGGCCGAGGGAAGAGCAGGCATGGCTGTGACCCAAAGGGCGAAATCGGAGCCGCCTCGCACCTCCGATGCTGCCCTCAAGGACCTCTATGA
>JBKOZY010000121.1:0-7178 GCA_046726135.1 Pseudomonadota bacterium
GCGTCCGTCTTCTTCTGCCCCGTCATGATCCGGTCAAGGAGCCCGAGGAACACCGCCGAGAATACGAAAACCATGTGCATGATCGTCAGCCACATGATCTTCGAATTCTCATACTGCGCCGCATTGAGGAACACCTGCAGCAGGTGGATCGACGAGATCGCCACGATGGTCGATGCCACCTTGACCTTGAGCGAGCCGGCATCGAGCTTGCCGAGCCAGCTCAGCTGGGTCTCGCCGGCCGCGTCGAACCGGCTGACGAAATTCTCATAGCCCGAGATCATCACCATGACGATGAGGCTGCCGACCAGCGCCGCGTCGATCAGCCCGAGCATCGCGAGCACAGCGTCGGCTTCGCCGAAGGTCGTCACCTTCCCCGCGGTCTCGACCAGCTTCTTGGCGAAGGAGAGCGCATAGATCAGCAGCGCGGCGGAGAGCCCGAAATAGAACACCACCAGGATCCACCGGCTTGCCAGGATCGTGTTCTCGATCAGGCGTTCAAGCGTCTTCATCCGTCTCTTCTCTCCCCTCTGTTCACGCGAAGCGATAGCCGTGACGCGACAGCGGCAGCGTGCGCACCCGCTCGCCGGTTGCCGCGAACACCGCATTGGCGAGCGCCGGAAACAACGGCGGCGTGCCGGGCTCGCCGACCCCGCCCGGCGGCGTCGCGCTGTCGATGATCACCGTCTCGATGGCCGGCACGTCCTTCATCAAAGCCATCGGATAATCATGAAAATTGCTGTTTGTCACCGCCCCGTTCTCGATGGTGATCTCGCCCGTCATCGCCGCCGACAGCGCAAACACGATCGCGCCCTCGAGCTGCGCCCGCACCTGCTGCGGATTGATCGCCTGGCCGCAATCGATCACCGCGACGATGCGCTCCACCTTGACCGCCTTCTCCGCCGTGACCGCCACATCCACCACCTGCCCCACATAGGAGCGGAAACTCGCATGGATGGCAACGCCGCGCCCGCGGCCGTTGCCGCTGCCTCGCCCCGACCACTGCGCCGCCTCGCTCAGCGTCCTGCACAGATGGCTGAGCCGCGCGTCCTTGCCCAGCAGATCCATCCGATAGCGCAGCGGATCGTCCTTGGCGCGATGCGCCAGCTCGTCGATGAAGCTCTCGACGAAGAATGCCGTGTTGGAATGACCGACCGAGCGCCAGAACCCGACCGGCACCGGCGTGTCGACATGCTTGGCGGCGACCAGGATATTGGGAATGTCATAGGCGAGATCGGCAAGCCCCTCGACATTGCCCTTGTCGCGCGCTCCGCCGACGGTGAATGGCATGTTGCGCGACGAATAGCCGAGCGCCACCGACTGCGTCGCCACCACCGCCTTCAGCGCCCGCGGCTTTGCGTTCGGCCCGATTGCCGCCCTGAGCCGCGCCACCGCCGCCGGCCGGAACGGACCCCAGCGAAGATCGTCCTCGCGGCGCCACACCACCATGACCGGGCGCCCCGGGACGCTTGCCGCAAGCCGAGCCGCCTGCTGCAGCACCCCACCTTCGATGCGCCGGCCGAACCCGCCGCCTGCCAGCGTGACATGGGTCTCGGCCGAGCGCCCGACCGCACGCGCCGCCTGCATCATCGGCATCGGCGACTGGGCACCCGACCAGAATTTGATGGTCTCGCCGTCGGCCAGCGCGACCGCGCTTTGCGGCTCCAGCGTCGCATGGGCGAGATAGGGCGTCTCATAGGTCGCCTCGAAATTCGCATCATCGGCGAGCGCGATATCGACATCGCCACGATCGCTGAACACATGGCCGGATGTCAGGTCATTCGCCGCCGTCCGCATCGCGTGCAGGATCTCGCCCGAGCTGATGCCGGCTTTGTCGCCGCCGCCGAACCGGATCGCCAGCTGCTCCGCCGCCTGCATCGCCTGCCAGCTCGTTTCGGCGATCACCCCCACCTCATTGTCCATCGCCAGCACTTTCACCACCCCGGGCATCGCCTCGGCGGCGGTCTTGTCGACGCTCTCGATGGTGCCGTCGAACCGCGGCGGCCGCACCACCGTTGCAAAGAGGAGCCCTGCCGGGCGCTGGTCGATGGCGAACCGCGCCGAGCCGTCGACCTTGGCCGGAATGTCGAGGCGCGGCGCATCGCGGCCAATGACCGCCCATTGCGTCCGCGGCTTGAGCGAGGGGATCCCTTGCGGCTCGAGCAGCGCCGCCGCCGCGGCGAGCGTCCCATAGCCGAGGCGACGGCCCGACCGCGGATCGACGATCTCGCCGGCCTCTGCCTTGACGTCGGAAGGCGCCACCCCGAGCTGCGCGGCGCCGGCCCGCTCGAGCAGGCTGCGCGCCACCGCGCCGGCTTGGCGCAGCGGAACGAAGTTTCGGATCGTCGCCGTCGAGCCGCCGGTCGCAATCAGCTGCATCGCGCCGATGAGCCGCCGCCCGACCCAGTCGAAGGCCCCCGTCATCTCCTCCGGCCGCTTCTCCAGCGCCAGCACGAAATTGGCATAGACCGGCAGCGGTTTGACCGGATGCTCCACCGTGATCCTCTCGAGCGGAATTTCAAGCTCCTCCGCCACCAGCATGGCGAGCCCGGTGTGGATACCCTGACCGAGCTCGGAATGCGGCGCCGCCACCCTGACTCGGCCATCCTTCAGCACCTCGATCCAGGCATTGAGCCTGACCGGCTGATCGCCCTGCGGCGGCGTCGGCCGCAAGCCCTCGACATCGATGGTCGACAGATAGCCGAAGCCGACCGCGAGCCCGGTCATCGCTGCGCCCGCCGTGATGGCCCCGCCGATCAGCAACCCGCGGCGCGTGATGCTAATCATTCGCCGCACCCTTCTCGACGAGCGTTCCGGCCGCCCGATGGATCGCCCGGCGAATTCGCGGATAGGTGCCGCACCGACAGATATTGGTGATCGCATCGTCGATCTCGCGGTCACTCGGATGCGGCGCTGCGATGAGGAGCGCCGTCGCTGCCGCGATCATGCCCGACTGGCAATAGCCGCATTGCGGCACCTGCTCGGCGATCCACGCCTGCTGCAGCTGCGCCGCCACGCCGCTGGCGGCGGATAGCCCTTCGATGGTGGTGATCTCCGCTCCGGAAACATCCGCGAGCCTGAGCTGGCAGCTGCGCTCGGCTCGTGTCTTGTCGATGAGCACCGTGCAAGCCCCGCACAGCCCGGCGCCGCAGCCATATTTGGTGCCTGTGAGATTGAGCCGGTCCCGCAACACCCAGAGCAGCGGCGTCGAGGGATCATCCGCCACGCTGACCGTCGCACCATTGACCCTGAGCTCGATCATCGGAAACTGGATCACGCCTCCTGCAGCACCTTCTGGTAATCCTTCACATCGCTGAATCGGACCGCCTTCCACCGCTCCTGCTCGTAATTGAGCTGGAACAGCGATGGCGCCATGTAAACCGGCGCCCCGTCGAGATCGCGCGCCATGCCGCTGCGATTGGCCGTGACGAAGCGCTCGAGCTCGCCTGCCTCATCCGCCTCCACCCAGCGCACCACCTGGAAGCGCGACGGCTCGAACGCCACCGCCAGCCCATACTCGGCTTTCAGCCGCTCCGCCAGCACGTCGAGCTGCAGCGCACCGACCACGCCGACGATCGCCGGCGACCCGTCTTCCGGAAGGAACAGCTGCACCACCCCCTCCTCCGCCATCTGGGCGAGCGCCTCGCGCAGTTTCTTGGACTTCATGGCATCTTCGAGGCGCACCCGCCGTAGAATCTCCGGGGCGAAGCTCGGCACGCCGCGGAACACGATGTCCTCGCCCTCTGTGAGTGTGTCGCCGATGCGCAGCACCCCATGATTGGGAATGCCGACGACATCGCCGGCAAACGCCTCTTCGGCCAAGGCCCGGTCCTGGGCGAAGAAGAATTGCGGCGTCGACAGCGTCATGCTCTTGCCGGTGCGCACCAGCTTCACCTTCATGCCGCGCTGCAGCCGGCCGGAGCACAGCCGGAAGAAGGCGATGCGGTCGCGATGGTTGGGATCCATATTGGCCTGGATCTTGAACACGAAGCCCGTAAGGCCCGGCTCGTCCGCCGCGACCGGCCGCTTGTCCGACTGTTGCGGCCGTGGTCCCGGCGCGATCAGCGCCAGAGTCTCGATCAGGTCGCGCACGCCGCAATCCTTGAGCGCGCTGCCGAACAGCACCGGCGTCAGATGGCCTTCGAGAAACGCCTGCACATCGAGCGGCCGGCACGCCTCGGCCGCCAGCGCCACCTCGTCGCGGAACTGCGCGAGATCGCTGCCGCCGATCACCGCCGCAAGCGCCGGATCGTCGGGACCGCTCAGCGCTTGCGGGGCGAGCTCGCGGTCGGAGCGGCGAAAGCGGGCGCGGGCCAGCTCATAGGTGCCGGCGAAGCTGCTGCCGCGCCCGACCGGCCAGGTCAGCGGCGCCGTGTCGAGCGCCAGCGTCCTCTCGATTTCGTCCAGGAGCTCGAAGGGATCGCGCGATTCGCGGTCGAGCTTGTTGATGAAGGTGACGATCGGAATGTCGCGCAGCCGGCACACCTCGAACAGCTTGCGGGTGCGCGCCTCGATGCCCTTGGCGGCGTCGATCACCATCACCGCCGAATCCACCGCCGTCAGGGTGCGATAGGTGTCCTCCGAGAAGTCCTCATGGCCCGGCGTGTCGAGCAGGTTGAACACGCAGTCTTGATATTCGAAGGTCATGACCGAGGTCACCACCGAGATGCCGCGCTGGCGCTCGATCTCCATCCAGTCGGAGCGGGTATGGCGGCGATTGCGCTTCGCCTTGACCTCGCCGGCGAGCTGGATCGCCCCGCCCATCAGCAGGAGCTTCTCGGTCAGCGTCGTCTTGCCGGCATCGGGATGCGAGATCACCGCGAAGGCGCGGCGGCGGCCGGCCGGCGTCAGCGAGCGGACCGGCTCAAGAACAGTCTGTTCCATTATGACTTTGTGGCTTTGCTGGCGTCGGGATTGCGGTTGGTGAAACAGGCATTGCCAAGCCCGGTGCCGATCGTCAAGACGCCCCAATGGCTGACATCCTGCATGAACGGCACCTGACTCAGGCCCTGGACGACCGCGTCATTGTGCATGACTACCATGGTCTCGTGGTCGCCGATCCGCGGAATCGCCTCGATCAGGCTGCGCGCCAGGTTGAATCGGCTGCTCTCCCAATTGCCCGGCAGGTTCTGGCCGCCCTTGGCGATGGCGCCGTCGCTGTCGATCTTGCCGGGGCACCCGACCCCGAGGAACGGCGCCAGCTTGAACTCGGCCGCTTCCGCCTTGACGATCAGGTCCTCGAGCATCGCGGCGAGCCGTGCGAGCGCCTCCTCCCGCGACGGCTGCGGATCCTCGTCGCGATGGCGCCACACAGCGAGCTTCCACACCTCGGCCCGCGACAGGTCCGGCGCCTTCTTGAGATTGAGCACCACCACGCCGGCCCGGATGTTGGTGCCGCCGATATCGACGGCGACCAGGCTGTCATGGCCCTTGAATATCCAGCTTGGCGCCAGATGCGCCGCCCCGACGAGCCCGGCCTGGTCGGGATGGTGGCGAATCGGCACGAGATCGATGTCGACGCTCGCCGCCTTGAGGATCACCATGGCCCGCCCGATGGCGAGCTCGCCGATCCGGCTTTCCCTCAAACCTCCGCCCACCGCGATGCGCTCGACCTCCTTCCAGCCCTTCAGGCGGAGAAACCGCCGCACCACGGTGGCAAGCTCCTCGGCAAAATCCTCGATCGCGCTCTGGACGACGCCGGCCGCCTTGGGATCGCCTTCGAGCAGCAGCTTGTCGAGTTTCTTCTTGCTGATATCGGTCGATTCCGCCGCGCCCAGCGGATCGTCATCGCCGAGCTGCTGGAATTTCTCGCGCCATTCGTCCAGCATCGAGCGGAATGCCCGGAAGCTTGCCCGGTCGCCGACGAAGCCCTCCTGGTCGCGCAGCTCGACATTGTAGCTCTCGACGAACACCGACGGGAGCTGCTGGGCGCCATGCGCCATGCCGGACGGCGTCTGTTCACTATTGGGCATGCGAATGGGCTCGAGCTCGATTGCGGACGGAGGAGTAATGACGGAACCCTCAACGTCCCGCAAGAAATGAACGTTCCGGGGAAGGACCTAGCCCTTGCTATTTGGCAAATTGGCGAGGTTTTTCAAGAGCCGCGGCAGAACCTCGGCCTGACCTGCCCGATTGCCTCGAGAAGCTCCGGTCCCCCGAATGGCTTGACCAGACAGGCGACCGCCCCCCGACCAAAACAAACTTCATGCGCCGGCCTGTGACACTCCTGCGACAGAGTGACCGCCAGTCCCGCCGCCTTGGCCATGGGGCTAACGGGCAACCCGGAAGGCCGTCATCAGCTCCGCACGTTTCTGACGCTCGCCGCGCAGCGTCAAGCAGCGCGACGCCGGAACACGATTTTGTAACACGCTGTCAAACGTCGTGGCGTAAGTTGAAGAAACCCGCTCGCGCACTTTGCTCGGCCACTGACTGCAGGGCCAATAGCAAAGACGCGGCCTTCGCTGGCGAGGAAGCCTGAGATGAAAAAGGATTGCCCAGGATGTCCACCATTCGTGTAAAGCCAAAAATGCTTGTGTTTTGGATGGCGATGGCCGGTGCCTTGACCGGTTCGGCGTCGGCCATGGCGCAGCAGGTTACTGGGACGCCAGGCTCGCCCGGTGCGACAACCACCATCGACGGCAGGTATCTCCCGTCACCCGCGCAGCCGTTCGGCGGAGATGTTCAGGTCAACGCCGCCCAGTCGAAGCCGTCTTGGCCAGGACTCGTGGTGCCGCCCAAGGGCGCGCCGAACATCCTGCTGATCATGACCGACGACGTAGGCTTTTCGGCGCCGTCCACCTTCGGCGGCGTCATCCGGACGCCGGCCCTCGACCGCATCGCCGCCGAAGGCCTGCGTTACACAAGGTTCCACACCACCGCACTCTGCTCGCCGACGCGGGCGGCGCTGCTCACCGGGCGCAACCACCATTCGGTGGCAACCGGCGTCGTCGTCGACCAGGCGACCGGCTATCCCGGTTATGACAGCGTCATCAAGCGCGACACCGTCGCCATCGGCGAGATCCTGCGGCTCAACGGCTACGACACCTCGTGGTACGGCAAGGACCACAACACGCCGCAGTGGGTGGCGAGCCAGGCCGGCCCCTTCACCGACTGGCCGACCGGGCCCATCAAAGGCTTCGACTACTATTATGGCTTTCTCGGCGACGACACCAGCCAGTGGC
>JBKOZY010000122.1:0-4985 GCA_046726135.1 Pseudomonadota bacterium
GCACAAAATCAAGCGTCAGCGGCGCTAGACGCCGCGAGCGGCAAGCGTGCCGAAACGGCTACGAATCCGCTTCATGAGGCCGTCGCGCACCTGGCGATAGGCATCGAGAACCTGCTCACGGTTGCCGGTCGTCCCGGAAGGATCGAAGGTCGGCCAGTATTCGGCTTCAATGGCCATGGTGCGGGTGAGCTCGAGGGCACGGTGATGCGCCTCGGGCGACAGCGAGATCACGAGATCGAAGGAAGCGTCCTCGAGGTCATCGAAGCTCCGCGGGCGATGGCGCGCGATGTCGATGCCGAGGTCCTCCATGACGGTCACTGCGAAGGGATCGAGTTCCTCGGGACGCACGCCGCAGGAGGTGACATAGATCTTGTGGCCATAAAGATGGCGCATCAATCCCTCGGCCATCGGAGAGCGAATGGCATTGTGGCTGCAGGCAAAGAGAACGGCACCGGGAAGATCGCCGGCCATCTGGTTCTCCGCCTAACCTCGCCAATGAAGGACGCATACCAGCGTGAACAGCCGTCGAGCGGTATCGAAATCGACGTCGACCTTGCCGTTCAGGCGCTCGATCAAGATTTCGCTGCCTTCATTGTGCAGGCTGCGCCGCGCCATGTCGATTGTCTCGATCTGGCTCGGGGTCGATGTGCGAATAGCTTGATAGTAGCTTTCGCAAATCATGAAGTAGTCCTTGATGATGCGACGAAATGGCGACAGCGCCAATCCGATGACGATGCAAGGCGCCCCTCCGGCATTGGCGATGTCGAGCAGCAGTCGTCCTTCGGCGATCGACAGGCGCAAGGTGTAAGGGCCGTCATTCCGGTCGGGCAGCGTGAAGCTGTTGGACTCTACCAGATCGTAGATCGCTACCTTGCGCTCATGCTCGATGTCCGGCGAAGACGATGGGGCAAGGCTGCCATCGAGGATGATTTCCTTGAGGCGGTTGTCGCCCACTTCAGGGCTCTTGGCCATGGGTGGGCACTCGCGCCGATTCCCAGGCGGGGCCCAGATCCTCGAGAGTGACCTCGATGCATTCGACATCGAGGCGGATGGCACCGCCGCCGGAGAAGATGAGCTCGATAATCCCCTCTGGTGGAGCAGCCCCCGGTATGAAGGCGATGGCGAGCAGCGACAACACCGCATTGGGTGCGCCCTGGCGGATCTTGTGGGCCTTGATGCCTTTGACACGGGCGAACTGAAGCCCGGCCGGCCGGCGCTGGGGTTTCGCATCCTCGCTGGCGCCGATCGCCGACTCCCAATCAAAGCGATTGGCAACCAAAACGAGCTTTTTCAGCCGCTTGAGATGGCGGATGTCGCCCACCCTGACGAGGGCATCCTGCATATGGACCGAAATGACCGCGAGGTCGTCTGCGTCAAGAGCGCCGAGTTTCAAGAGCTCCATCCAGGCGCCACCCCCTCGCGCTCACCCGCTAATGCGTTCGATATCTGCCCCGCAGGCCGCAAGCTTGCGCTCAAGCGTCTCAAAGCCGCGATCGAGATGATAGACGCGGTGCAGCATTGTCTCGCCATGCGCCGCCAGGGCAGCGATGACCAGCGAGACCGAGGCGCGTAGGTCGGTTGCCATGACCTGGGCACCGGTCAGCTGATCGACGCCGCGGACGAGTGCGGTGTCGCCGTTAAGGGTGATGTCGGCGCCGAGCCTTGCCAACTCCTGCACATGCATGAACCGGTTCTCGAAAATGGTCTCGCGAATGGTCGAGATGCCTCTCGCCCGGGTCATCAGCGCCATGAGCTGAGCCTGGAGATCGGTCGGGAAGCCAGGATAGGGCTGCGTGTCGACGGCCACGGGATCTATGGCGTTGCCGTTGCGCGTGACCCGCATGCCGTGCGGCGTCTGCGAAATCTCGACGCCGGCCTTGGACATGGTGTCGACAAAGGCATCGAGATGCTCGCTGCGAGCGCCTGCGAGCAGGATATCCCCGCCGGTCATCGCTGCCGCCATGGCATAGGTGCCGGTCTCGATGCGATCCGGAATGACGTGGTGAACGGCGCCGGTGAGCCGGTCTACACCTTCGATCATGAGGGTCGATGAACCAATGCCGTCGATTCGCGCTCCCATCTTGCCGAGGCATGTGGCGAGGTCGGCCACTTCGGGCTCGCGGGCGGCATTTTCGATGATGGTCTCGCCGCGGGCGAGCGCCGCCGCCATCAGCGCCGCATGCGTGGCGCCCACCGACACTTTGGGAAACACGATGCGGTTGCCGATGAGCCCGTTGCGGGCGCGAGCGATGACATAGCCGCCATCGAGCTCGATTTGGGCGCCGAGCCTTTCGAGCGCAAGGAGATGGAGGTCGACCGGGCGGGTGCCGATGGCACAGCCGCCGGGAAGCGAGACGCGTGCCTCGCCGCAGCGAGCGACGAGCGGCCCCAGCACCCAGAAGCTGGCGCGCATCCGGGAGACCAGTTCGTAGGGCGCCTCGGTGTCGACGATGGTTTCGGATGTAAGATGGATGGTCTCGCCGCGGCGCGCGTCCTCGCCGGCCCGCTTGCCGTCGACCCTGAGGTCGGTGCCATGGTTGCGAAGGATCCGCAGCAACATCTGGACGTCCGCCAGGCGCGGTACATTCCCCAACGTCAATGTCTCCGACGTGAGGAGACTGGCGATCATCAATGGCAAAGTCGCGTTCTTGGCGCCACTGATTGGGATGACTCCGTTCAGGCGATTGCCGCCGCGGATGCGTATGCGATCCATTTTTGCCCCGCTTACCTCTCCGAGAGCCCCGGCGCCCCTCTCTTGATCCCACTGAGAGTGTGAAGCCTAGAAGCACAAAATTTTGCTAAAGGGCAAGGTCTGCGAAACGTTAACGACCCGATTCCTCTCCGATGCTCTCGCCCATTGGTTGATCGTCGGATTTCTTGCTATCTTGGCTGGCGCCTGTCGGGACTTTTACTTTCCGACGCAAGAGATTGGCGCGCAACGCCTCGGCGAGACGCTGCTTGCGGGTCTTGGCGGACGATGTCGCGGAGGGGTTGGTGTGGCGCAACGGCGAACTCCTCGAGTGGTCAAGTCTTGTCGCACAGTCGGCGCCATGCGTCGACCGCCCTGGTCATCGCCAGGTGGGCGGTTCGGGCGAAGGAAGCGCGCTTCAGCGTTCGGCTTGATCAGAGACGAAGTCGCGTGTTAAACGCGCCGTCGTCCTTCCCTCGGCTGCCGTAGCTCAGTGGTAGAGCACTCCCTTGGTAAGGGAGAGGTCGACAGTTCAATCCTGTCCGGCAGCACCAGGAAATTGTCTGTCATTGCCGCACCGTCGCGGTTCGGGTTATGTTGGAGCGGGACAAGGTCTCCGAGGGGTCGGGGTCCATGCTGCTTATTGTTGGCGTGCTCAACACCCTCTATCTGCGTCGAAGTCTCGGGAGGGATTTGGCGCAGCGCGGTTGAGCGGTTGATCATGCGGCCGGCGTGATGGCAGCCCAGGCAGTCGGGGTGCGCTTTGGTCGTTCGTACAACCCAGGGTCCCAGACGCGATGAAGCTCGATAGCGAAAAGCGTGCGCGCCTCGCCAAGCTGATCCGGCTCCTCGGCAGCGACAATGCCGGTGAAGTTGCGGCCGCGGCCCACAAATTGCAGGAGGTTTTGCGCTCATCGGGCGCCGATCTCCACGATCTCGCGGCACTCCTCGAAGACGAGCAGATCGCCGCGATGCATGGTCGTTCGGGTCAAGCTGGATGGACGCACGACGCGCCGGGACCTCCGCCGGCATCGCCTCCACCCAGGCATCAGCGCCATTCGTCGTTCTCCGGCGGTGGCAAGCCAAAGACCATAACGGCGTGCATCGTCGCGGTTCTCGCGGTTGTCGGGGCAGTCTTGATAATGCGTGGCCCCGGCGATCCTGGGTCGCAGCATGTCAGCACTGCCACCGCACCAAGCCATTCGACAGCAGCACCCAAGCTTGTGGCTACAGCGCCGCCGCCAGTGGAGGTCAAGCATGATCCGCCACCGCCGCCGACGGTGCAGGTGAAGCAGGATCCGCCGGCGGCGACAGTGCAGGTGAAGGAGGATCCGCCACCACCGCCGACGGTGCAGGTGAAGGAGGATCCGCCACCACCGCCGGTCCAGGCGAGTCAGGATCCATCGCCGCAGACGGTCGAGGACATACAGGATCTTCCGAAGCTGTCACCAACGGTGCCAAGGGCAAAGCGGGTCGTGGCGAGGCCGGAACCGATGACGGCCGACACTTCCGAAGCGCGCAATGCAGCACGTTCGGCGGTCGGCGAGATCATCCGACAGATCCGTTTCCCGCAGCGGGTCGATCGGGCCATCACCATGGTATCGGTGAGCGCCTATGGCAGTCAGATCGTCGCCTCATACCGTGCGGCAGTGCCGGCGAACTCTATGGGCGGGGGTGCGCTGAGGCGATTGGCCGTCGAAACAGCCTGCGGTCTGCCGAACATGGTGTCGGCCTTGAACCGCGGCGCGACCCATAGGGCGCGCTACACCGATCCCGACGGCGCGGTCACAGAGGTCGTCGTTGCGGCGCAGGACTGCGACTAGTAATCGCGCCCGGTCATCGAACTCCAACAGGCCATATCTCAGACGGGGCGGAACTTGCGAGGCACGCGATGTTTGTTTCCTTCTTTCCGAGGCCGGTTCCGTTCTTCGTCTCGGCAGCTCTCTGGACCGTTTTCTGCGTCGCCCTCTGGTATTCGCTCGGCGGCGATATCGGTCGGATGCTCGGCTTTGCGATCCCGACGGACGAGACGCCGGGCCAGGTCGGCGTGCAGGTGTTCTGGTCGCCAAGTTTCCTCTGGTTCTACCTCTACTATGGCGCAGCTGTGGCGATATTTACCGGCTTCTGGTGGATCTATGCGCCGCATCCCTGGATGATGTGGTCGGTGCTCGGTACGGCGCTGATCTTGTTCGTGACCTATTTTCAGGTCGAGATCAGTGTCGCGATCAACAATTGGTACGGCCCGTTCTATGACCTCATCCAGACGGCCCTAAGCAAATCGGCACCGGTCACGCAA
>JBKOZY010000123.1:0-4495 GCA_046726135.1 Pseudomonadota bacterium
CGTCATTCTGCCCGCCACCGCCTGGCCGGAGAAGGACGGGACGGTGTCGAACACCAACCGGCAGGTGCAGATGGGGCGCAAGGCCATCGAGGCGCCGGGCGATGCCAGGCCGGACTGGTGGATCATCATCGAGATCGCCAGGCGCATGGGCCTGCCATGGACCTATCGTCACCCGTCGGAGGTGTTCGCCGAAATGAAGCTGGCGATGCCGTCACTCGACAATATCAGCTGGGAGCGGCTGGAGCGCGAGAGCTCGGTCACCTATCCGTGCTCGGCGCCGGACAAGCCGGGCGAGGAGATCGTGTTCGGCGATCGCTTCCCGACCGCGAGCGGGCTCGGCAAGATGGTGCCGGCGGCCCTGCTGCCGCCTGACGAGATGCCGGATCGCGAGTTTCCGTTCGTGCTGTCGACGGGTCGGCAGCTCGAGCATTGGCATACCGGCGCGATGACGCGGCGGGCGAGCGTGCTCGATGCGATGGAGCCCGAGCCGACGGTGCAGATGAATCCGCTCGATATTGCGCGGTTCGGCCTGTCGCCCGGCGATATGGTGCGGGTGGCGTCGCGGCGCGGCACGATCGACATCAAGGTCCGCTCGGAGGGCGGTGTCGCGCAAGGGGTGGTGTTCATTCCCTTCGCCTATGTCGAGGCGGCCGCAAATCTCCTGACCAATCCCAAGCTCGATCCGTTCGGCAAGATCCCCGAGTTTAAATATTGTGCGGTCAAGGTCGAGGCGCTGGGACAGCCAGGACGCCAAGCCGCCGAATAGGCCCGAAAATCCATGAGCGTCCTCAGCAAATCGTCGATCGTGGGCCGGGTGGTGGCGGTGTTGCGGAACCCCGACCGGGAAAGCGGGCTCGAGAAACAGCCGGTGGATCGGCTCAAGCTCAGCTTCGACGGCATCGAGGGCGACTGCCATGGCGGCCGGGTACGTGAATCGGACAGCCGCATGGTTACGCAATATGCCCGCGGCACGCCGGTCGCCAATACGCGACAGGTATCGATATTGTCGGCCGAGGAACTCGATCAGATCGCGGCAACGCTCGGCATCCCGAGCCTGCCGCCCGAATGGGTCGGCGCCAATCTGGTGACCGCCGGAATTCCCGATCTCACGCTGCTGCCAGCGGCGACGCGGCTTGCCTTCTCGTCAGGCGCCACCCTGATCGTCGATATCGAGAATGCGCCCTGCCGCTATGTCGGCGATGTCATCGACAAACATCATCCTGGCCGGGGTGCGCAGTTCGTGGAGAGCGCCAAACATAAGCGCGGCGTGGTGGCGTGGGTCGAGCGCGAGGGCGCGATCGCCGTCAATGACGCGATCACGCTTCATCTGCCGCCGCAAAGACCGTGGCACCACGGCCGGTCGGAGGTTGACAGGGGGATCAGGCCGGTTCAGGCCGTCGGTCCATCATGATTGCCGTCAGCTATGGCCCTCATATTTGAACGACAGCTTCATCTTGGTGCGATAAGCCTCAACCTTGCCGTCGGTGACGACGAGGTCCTGCTCGACGACCTCGGCGATCCGGAGATCGCGCAGCGACTGTGCGGCACGCTCGACCGCCACGCGGGCGGCATCCTCCCAGGATTTGCTGCTGGTCCCCACGAGCTCGATCACCTTGTAGACGCTGTCGGTCATGGCGTTCACTCCATTCATCACTCCCGCCGGCAAGCTTATTTGATCTCGGCTGTGAGGCCAACCGCGCATGGATAGAAGGTTGAAGGGCGAGTTCATCGTCGCGCCCGATCCGGACGATCGACGGCTGGCGAAGGTCGTCACCGGCATCGACCAGGACGGTCGCGAGGCGGAGCAGCGGGTCGTCACCGAGCGGCCGCTGACCATCTTCCTCAATGGCCAGGAGATCGTGACGGCGATGACCATCGGCGATCATCCGGAATGGCTGGCGGTCGGCTATCTGCTCAACCAGGGGATGCTCACCCTCAAGGACGCGATCACCGGCATCGATCATGACGAAGAGCTCGATGTGGTGGTGGTGCGGACCGCGGTGGTCACGAATTTCGAGGAGAAGCTCAAGAAGAAGATCCGGACCTCGGGCTGCGCCCAGGGAACGATCTTCGGCGATCTCGTTGAATCGATTGCCGATATAAAGCTTGCAAAGGATGCGAGGATCCATACGTCCTGGCTCTATGCGCTGACCCGCAAGATCAACACGCAACCCTCGCTCTATCTGGCGGCGGGGGCGATCCATGGCTCGGTGCTGTGCCAGGAGGACCGGCCGCTCGTCTATATCGAGGATGTCGGACGGCACAATGCCGTCGACAAAATTGCCGGCTACATGATGCTCGAAGGGATCGCGCCGGACGACAAGATCTTCTACACGACTGGTCGGCTGACCTCGGAGATGATCCTGAAATGCGTGACCATGCGGATCCCGATCCTGGTGTCGCGCTCAGGCTTCACTGCCTGGGGCGTGGAGCTGGCGCGGCAAGCCGGGCTCACCCTGATCGGACGGGCGCGCGGCCATCGGTTCCTGGCCCTGTCGGGGGCCGGGCGGATCGTGTTCGATGCGGATCTGTCGAAGGTCGGCGAGGAGGATCGGCGACATCGCCGCAAAGGAGCGGACGATGGCGACTGAGGTGGTCGGTGCCGTCCTGGCCGGCGGGCTCGCGCGCCGCATGGGGGGCGGCGACAAGGGGCTGATCCGGGTGGGGGGCGAACCGATCCTCAGGCATGTGATCGAGCGTCTCGAGCCGCAGGTCGATGCGATGATGCTCAATGCCAATGGCGATCCAACGCGGTTTGCCGACTTCGGCCTGCCGGTCTTGGCCGACTCGGTTGCGGGCCATCCGGGCCCGCTGGCGGGGGTGCTGGCCGGCCTCGAATGGGCGGTGCGGGATCATGGGCAGGCGCGCTTCGTGGTGACGGCTGCCGGCGATACGCCGTTCCTGCCACGCAACCTGGTGGCCCTGCTGGTGGCGGCGATGTTGGCCGAGGGCGCCGACATGGCGGTGGCGGCTTCGGGCGGGCGGTCGCATCCGGTGTTTGCCTTATGGCCGGTGGCGCTGGCCGAGCCGTTGCGCCGGGCCATTGTCGGGGAGGAGATCCGCAAGGTCGATCGGTTCACCGCGCGCTACCGGGTGGCGACCGCCGCATTCGACGATCAGCCGATCGATCCGTTCTTCAACATCAACACGCCGGACGACCTTGCCGAGGCCGAGCGGCTGTGGGAGCGGGGGCGGTCGTGACCAGGCGGGTGCTCGGCGTCGCCGGCTTCAAGAACACGGGCAAGACCACGCTGGTGGTGCGCCTCGTCGCGGAGCTGACGCGGCGCGGCTACCGCATCTCGACGGTGAAGCACGCGCATCATTCCTTCGACATCGATCATGAGGGGCGCGACAGCTTTCGCCACCGCGAGGCCGGTGCGAGCGAGGTGGCGGTGGTGTCGCGCTATCGCTGGGCGCTGATGCATGAGCTTGACGGGACGGAAAGTGACGAGCCCAAGCTCGACGACATTCTCGACAAGCTCGAGCCCTGCGACCTGGTGTTGGTCGAAGGCTATAAGCGCGACCGGAACCATCCCAAGATCGAGATCCGCGATGTCCGGCAGGATGCACCCAGGCTGATCGACGATCCAACGGTGATCGCGGTGGCGGCCAATGGTGCGGTGGAGGATGCGGGGGTGCCGGTGTTCGACCGCGACGACATCGAAGGCCTTGCCAATTTCGTGGTGGCGTGGGCGGAGCTGAAAAGGTGACCGGCCGACTCCAGGACGATTGCTTCCGGCATGATCGCGACCGCCTCAAGCATGACGAGGCGATCGCGCTCATTCGCGCGCGTCTCAGGCCGGTGGCCGAGAGTGAAGAGGCGGCGCTCGCCGATGCCCATGGCCGGGTGCTCGCCAGCGATGTGGTGGCGCGACGCGATGTGCCGCAATTCTCCAATGCGGCGGTCGATGGCTACGCCGTGGCGCATGGCTCGGTTGCTGCAACGGGCGGGACACTTGCGGTGACGATGCGGGCGGCGGCCGGACATCCGGCGGCCAAACCGCTCGGCGCGGGCGAGGCGGCTCGGATCTTCACCGGCGCGGCGATCCCCGAGGGCGCCGACACCGTGATCATGCAGGAGGATGTGACGGTCGATGGCGACCGGATCGTGATCGGCGCCGGTATCCGCCGCGGGGCGAATGTGCGCAAGGCCGGGGAGGACCTCAGGGCCGGCCAGGTGGCGGTCAGGGCGGGAACGCGGCTCAGGCCGCAGGAGGTGGCGGCGATCGCCTCGACCGGGGCCGACCAGGTCCGCTGCTATCGGCGCCTGAGGGTCGGCGTGCTGTCGACCGGCGATGAGCTGGTCGAGCCTGGCGAGCCGCTGGCGTTGGGTCAGGTCTATGATTCCAATCGGCATCTCCTTGCCGGTCTTGTCGCCTCGCAGGGTGCGGCGATGGTGGCGCTGGGGCGCGTTTGCGATGCTGCGGAGACGCTCGAGGCGCGGCTGCGCCAGGCAGCCGTCGACTGCGACGTCATCCTGACCACCGGCGGGGTC
>JBKOZY010000124.1:0-4743 GCA_046726135.1 Pseudomonadota bacterium
TCCCCGAGGGCTCCGTCGTGTTCGTCCGATCCGACTGGTCGAAAGCGTGGCCCGATCCAGAGCTTGCCACCTTGAAGGAGTTTCCAGGCGTCGGTCTCGCAGCGCTCAAATTTCTGCACAATGAGCGCAAGATTCTCTTCCATGGCCATGAGCCGCTCGACACCGACTCGACGCCAAATCTCGAAGGCGAGCATTGGCTGATGCACAATGGTTTCGTCCAGGCTGAAGGCGTTGCCAATCTCGACCAGGTGCCCGAGACCGGCGCTTTGGTCGTTATCGGATATCCCAAGTTCGGCGGCGGCCTTGGTGGCTATGCGCGATACGTCGCCGTCTGCCCGCCAGACTGGAAATTCGGAGTGACCATCGGCCCCCAGGACTCGCCGCTGCCGAAATCCGACAAGCCGCTGCATTACGACCCGGCCGTCGGCATGCGTGTCCGCTGACGATGCGCTGATGCGTTACGGCTTCATCGGGCTTGGCAATCTCGGAGGCCATCTGGCCGTCAGTCTGCTGCGCAACGGCTTCGGGCTTGCGGTCAACGACATCGATCGCTTGTCGGCGGAGCCGCTGATCAGAGCTGGTGCGCGCTGGGCCGACACACCACGCATGCTCGGCACCGAGGTCGATTGCGTGATCACCTGTCTCCCGTCGCCTGCCATCTCGGAAACGGTGCTGAAGGATTTGCTGCAGACCCTCAGGCCCGGCTCGAGCTGGATCGAGATGTCGACGCTCGGGCGCGATGAGATTGTTGATTTGGCGCAGGTCGCCGCCGAAAAGGGTGTTCGTACGCTCGAATGTCCGGTCACCGGCGGGGTGCATCTCGCGGCGAGCGGCAAGATCACCGTGCTTGCCGGCGGCGACAAGGATCTCTTCGAGCGGCACCGTCCGGCGCTCGAGGCAATGGGTGGCCAGCTCTTCCATATGGGACCATTGGGATCGGCCGCTATCATCAAGGTCATCACCAACATGCTGGCCTTCATTCATCTCGTGGCCGATGGGGAAGCATTGATGCTGGCCAGGCGTGGCGGCCTCGACCTCGCGCAAGCCTGGCACGCCATTCGGGCAAGCTCCGGCACCAGCTTCGTGCACGAGACCGAGGGGCAGCTCATTCTCAACGGCAGCTATGACATCGCGTTCACGATGGATTTGGCGCTCAAGGATCTGGCATTCGCCATGCGGCTTGGCAGGGAGTTCGGCGTGCCGCTCGATCTCGCTAGCCTGACGACCCAGATCTTTGTCAAGGGGAGGGCGGCCTATGGCGGCAATGCGCAGTCCACCGCGGTCGTGAAGCTGCTCGAGGACCTGCTTGAAACCGATCTGCGCGCCGACGGCTTCCCGCCAAAGCTGCGCTAGATGTAGCGTCTACCGAACCGCCACAACAATACCTTGAACGTTAACGGAACGTCAGGGCGCGTCCGCCGTTGCTCGTCAAACGGGTTCTTGCAAATGACGACGCACTCCGGCACCTGGCTGCTCCGGTGTTCAGCCGCTATCTTGCCAATTCTGAAGTGGGCTGCATTGCCTGCGGTCGTCTTGGTGATTGGCATGTCAAGCGCGCCGGGCCAAGCCAATCAGGTGCCGATCCCGAGGCCCAAGCCCAAACCCGATATCAACACCCTTCAGAAATCACCGACCGGCTCGCGACTGGCCGTCCCGATCCCGGTTGCCAAGCCGGGTACGCTGAAAGACCTGCCACACGGCGTTGTCTCGCTGGCGGTGGTTCCCAATGATGAATATGCCGCCTGTCTGCAGGATCTCGAGGCAAGCGGCGCGGAATTCGAGCGGCCCTTTCATGTGGCGGAGGAGGGCTGCACTCTCGAGGGAGCGGTTTCTCTGATCTCGGTGCCGACAACGTCAGGACGGGTCTCGTTGCCCGGCCGCCCGAAAATGCTGTGCCCCTTCGCCGTCAAATTTGCCCGATGGCTGAACGAGGTCGGCGCTCCCATCGTCGTCCAGCGGCTAGGCTCGCCATTGGCAGCGATCCAGACGGGCTCCGGCTTCGTCTGCCGCAATCGGGTCGGCGGGTCCATGGCGAAGATCAGCGAGCACGCCCGGGGCAACGCACTCGACCTCATGCGATTTGACCTCGAGAACAAGCATCACATCACTGTCGAGGAGATGCCCACAGGCACCTCCTCGGTGGCGCTGAGCGCATTGCGCACCAGCGCCTGTGGTTACTTCACAACGGTTCTCGGACCGGGCTCGAACGCCGCCCACAAGAATCATTTGCACTTCGACCTTGGCCAGCACGGCAAATCCGGCAAGTACCGGATCTGTGAGTGACCCCTTACTGCGCGTCCTTCGCATAGATATAACGATAGTTCAGCGGGGTATCGAACGGATCGATGAACACATTGCGATCGGCATCGATACGCGCTGAGTGATAGGTGATGTGCTTCTCATTGTAGATCGGCGCCCATGGCGCATCCTTCATAATGTCGCCGAAGATCGATCGCCACTCGGCGATCCGCGCCTCGGCCTGCTCCGGCTTGACCATGCTGTCAGCCTTGGCCGCACGTGCGTCGATGTTCTTGTTGCAGTACTTCGCCCAGTTCCAGCCGCCCTCGGCAGTGCCGGCGCAGCTGAGGATCGCTCCGAAGAATCCGGCCGGATCCGGAAAGTCGGTGAGCCAGCCCATGCCGCCAGACCACACCATCGGCGCCGTGCCGGCGCCCCCCGCCGCGATCACCTCTGCCTGGGCAAGTGACTTGATCTCAACCTTGATGCCGATCGCCGCCAGATCCTGCTGGATCGCCTGCGCGATGCGCGGATGGGGATCGACATTCATCGCGTAGAGCTCGGTTGTGAATCCGTCCGGATAACCCGCAGCGGCCAGGAGCTTCTTCGCCGCCTCGACATCATGCGCGAAGCCCTTGTTGTCGGGATCATGGCCCGGCATGGCGGGCGGCAGAACCTGTCCCGTCGGGACGGCGCGATTGTTGATCAGCCGGACGATCCGATCGCGGTTGATCGCCATATTGACCGCCTGTCTGACCTCCAGCTTGTCAAACGGTGGTTTGGTCACATTCATCGTGACATAGGCGGTTTGCAGCCAGTCGCCCATCACCAGCAAATCCTTCGAAGAAGAATCGGACACCACGCTCATGAATTGCGCCGGTGGTATTCCGTCGCCGACCACATCCACCTCCCCGTTCTTGAGGCGCAGGACAGCGACGGTCGGATCCTGGCCGAACTGGAAGGTCAGCTTGTCGAGATAAGGCACTCCCTTAAGCCAGTAATCCTTGTTGCGCTCGAGCGTGACATATTGGCCGGGCACCCATTCGACGAACTTGAACGCGCCTGAGCCGACCGGTTTCTTCCCCCAGTCGGGGCCGGCTTTCTCGACCTCTTCGCGCGGCACGATCGAGGCGAAGTGCAAGGACATCGCAAAGAGGAAGGTCGCATCGGGACGGCTGAGCTTGACTTCCACCGTGCGGTCGTCCGGCGTCGAGATGCCGTTCATCTCCTTGGCCTTGCCGCTGGACAGCTCATCATAGCCGGCGATCGAGGTGAAGTAGCCGGTGCCGGGGCTCTGGGTCTGGGGATTGACGGCGCGTTCCAGCGAGTACTTCACATCCGCCGATGTGAGCGGCCTGCCGTTGTGGCACTTCACGCCATCGCGAAGTTTGAAAGTGTAAGTCTTGCCGTCATCGGAGATTGTGAAGCTCTCCGCCAGCGACCGCACGAGCTCGACCGTACCTGGACGATAATCCATCAGGCGATCGAAAATGCCGCGCATGGCCACGTAGTTCTGCAGATCGTAGCCGACCTGCGGGTCGAGGGTGGTGAAGTCGTTATTGAAAGTGATGACTGCTGCACCCCCTTGCTTCGGCGATTGTGCCAGAAGCGGCATCGGCGTCGTGGCAAGCACAGCCAGGATCACCACGGAACGGAATAGCTGTCTCATGTCCTTGCTCCTCCCAGGAACAAGAATGGTAGCTCCTGGCGAGCCATTGCGGAACGCGGCTTCTTTGCACGGCTCATACGCTCAGAGCTGTGCGCATTGCATCGGCAGGCACAGATTACTATGCAATCGAGGAAAAAGAGTGCTCGCAACCATCCTGAGCATGACGCCAGCACGAAATTCGATCTCGCCAATCTGCTCTTCCCGATCTGCTTCATTGCCGTGAACACGCTGATTGCCGGGATAGCGACACGTGGCAGACGGCGCATGCAGCGCCAGCTCGCAAGCGGGGCGAAGAGAGATTGAGCTGTCTCACTTCGACTTGTCTTCCTGGTGCTGCGCCATTCTGATGTTCGCCACCCGGTGGACCGCTTCATTGATCTGCGGATTGCGTTCTGCGAGATGGCGGAAATCATGCCGGTCCAGCTGTAGCAGCTCGCAGGCCCCCAGTGCCCTCACCGTTGCGGTTCGGGTTCCGCCGGTGACGAGTGCGATCTCCCCGAAATAGTCGCCCTCGCCGAGAATGACGGGGTTGTTCGGCAGCTCCACTTGGACCTTGCCGGAGACGATGAAGAACATCTCCTCGGCGTCGTCGCCTTTGCTCACGATCACCGTGCCGCCGGCAATCTTGCGGGCGGTGAGAAGCCCGGTGAGCTGGGCGATCGAGGTCGGATCGAGCTTGGAGAAAAGCGGCACCCGCGCCACCATGGTGAAGTTCACCACGAAATCCCGCCGCTTGATCTCATCCTGGTAGCCTGAGGCGATGATGCTGACCGGCAGGGCGAAGAACATGATCCCGAGGAACATCGTCAAGCTGGCGATCAGCTTGCCGGCAGCAG
>JBKOZY010000125.1:0-7196 GCA_046726135.1 Pseudomonadota bacterium
GAACACAACAACATGGCGGGAGGAAAGAAGATCGAGCTCGTCACTGGCTCGTCCGACGCCTCGCCCGACAGCGCCGTGCGCGCCACCCGCAAGCTCGTCGAGCAGGATGGCCTCCAGATCATTGTCGGGCCGCTCTCGGGAGATGAGGGACTGGCGGTCAAGGACTACGCCAAGACGCAGCCCAACGTGACTTTCGTCAACGGCACATCGGCCGCGCAGGACACGACGCTCAGGGATCCCGCGCCCAATTTCTTCCGCTTCACCACCGATGGCGCGCAATGGATGGCGGGGCTTGGCACCTATGCCTTCGAGAAAAAAGGCTACAAGAGGGTCGTCACCGTCGCTGAGGATTACTCCTTCCCCTATACGCAGGTCTTCGGCTTCATGGCCGAATTCTGCAAGGCGGGCGGCCATGTCGCCGACAAATTCTGGGTGCCGATCGGCAATAAGGACTTCTCATCGGTCATCGCCGGCATCCCTTCCGACGTCGATGCGATCTATGTGGCTCTGGGCGGCGCCGACGGCGTGAATTTCCTCACCCAATACGACCAGGCGGGCGGTACCGCGCCCTTAATCGGCGGCTCGATCACCGCCGACCAGACGGTGCTCGGCTCCAAAGGCAAGACCAAGACCTTCGTCGTCGGCATGCCTTCGGCGGGCCCCATCGCCGACAACTGGGACGATCCCAAGTGGAAGGAATTCGTCGCCGCCTACAAGGCCGAGTTCCCGGATGGCTTCCCGAGCCCGTCGCTCTTCGCCCATGGATACTACATCGAGACCAAGGCGGTGCTCGCCGCCCTCGACAAGATCAATGGCGATATCTCTGATGACGGCGCCAAGCTTCGCCAGACTCTTGCAAGTCTTGAGCTCGATACGCCGACCGGCATGGTCAAGCTCGATGAGAACCGCAACGCCATTGCCGATATTTTCGTGACCGAGGTGACGGAGGGCGATGACGGCAATCTCTACAACAAGGTTGTCGAGATCAAGAAGGGCGTCAACCAGACGCTCGGCCAGCCGGCCGAAGAGTTCATGAAGCTCGGCAAGGTCGGCCGCGAGAATCCGAGCTGCCCATGACGAACGGGGCGGGTTTGAAGTGGATGCTGTCTCGAATACCCTCACCCTGAGGTGCCCGCCGAAGGCGGGCCTCGAAGGGACGATAAGCGATGCGTTCTCGCTTGCCGCCGTGGTTCGAGGCTTCGCCTCCGGCGAAGCACCTCACCATGAGGGTGGGGGCGGGGGTGACGTCCCATGACAGACCACGCCGAAAGGATCGCCGAAGCGAGCACGGCTCACGCCCTCGAACTTGAGGGCGTCAGCCGGCATTTCGGGGCGCTCGTCGCGCTCGATGCGGTCGATCTCTCGGTCCATGCCGGCGAGCGCCGCGCGGTGCTTGGCGCCAATGGAGCCGGCAAGACGACGCTCTTCAACTGCATCACCGGCGATTTTCCGCCAACCCAAGGGCGCATCCGTTTCTTCGGAGAGAACATCACCAGCCTCCCGCCCCACCAGCGGATCAGGCGGGGCCTCAGGCGCACCTATCAGAATTCGCTTCTCTTCCGCGGGCTTCCGGTTTTCGACAACTTGTTCCTCGCGGTGCGCGGCGCCACCCGCGGACGCTTGAGCTTCGCGCGAACCGCCCGTGATGACGGAACCGTCGAGCAGGCGCGCAACCTCATGCATGCGGTCCATCTCGAACACGCCGCGGAACGCCTTGTCGGCGAACTTTCCCACGGCGAGCAGCGTCAGCTTGAAATCGGCCTGGCGCTAGCCGGAGCCCCGCGCTTTATCCTGTTCGATGAGCCCGCCGCAGGCCTCGCGCCGCGCGAGCGGACCGACCTCATAGCGATCCTGAGGGCGCTCCCCGCCCATATCGGCTATATCATCATCGAGCATGATCTCGACGTTGCGCTCCGTGTCGTCGAGAGCGTCACCGTCATGCACAACGGGCGCATCTTCAAGGAAGGAACGCCCGCGGAGATCGAGAACGACGCGCAAGTTCAAGACATCTATCTCGGAGGCAAGCATGGCTGAGCCTGCCTCCGTGCCCGCGCTCGCGATCACCGGCCTTAGCGTCCACTATGGTCAAGTTCCCGCCATCCACGATCTCACGCTCACGCTCGATCACGGCGTGATCGCCGTCGTCGGACGCAACGGCATGGGCAAGACCACGCTGTGCAACACGGTGATGGGACTGATCCGCCCATCGAGCGGCACGATCACCGCTTTCGGACATGATCTTCGCGCGCTCAGTCCTCATGAGATCGCCAATCTCGGCATCGGCTACGTGCCCCAGGGCCGGCGCATCTGGCGTTCGCTCACCGTCGATGAACATCTGAGACTCGCCTTTCACGGCGATGGCAACTCCGTCTGGACCGTCGAGCGCATCTACGAGACTTTCCCGCGGCTCGAAGAGCGGCGCACGAGCAGTGGCGCACAGTTGTCCGGCGGCGAGCAGCAGATGCTGGCGATCTCACGCGCACTCCTCGGCAATCCCAAGCTTCTCGTCATGGACGAGCCGACCGAGGGCCTGGCGCCGATTATCGTCGGGCAGCTGACTCAGACGCTCAAGCACCTCGCCGCGAGCGGGGAACTGTCGATCCTCCTGATCGAGCAGAATCTCGGTGTCGCCACCGAAGCCTCCGACCGCATCGCCATCATGATCAATGGCCGAATCGCGCGGGAGATTTCCTCGTCCGAACTCAAAGGCGACATCGCCCTTCAGCACCGGCTGCTTGGCGTTGGCCGGCATGAAGAAGCGGAAGCCGAGGACGAGGCGATCGCTGCCGCCGAGCGCGGCGAGGTCGAGACGCGCGTCTTTGCGGTGAGGCGCATGGCGGTGAGTGCTGAGGAAGCACCCTCCCTTACCGACGAAATCGTCTATTCGACCCGCACCGTGCCGACTCGCTGGTCGGCCGGCAATCCGTTGGCAGAGGCGCATGAGCCGGCCGAGCCCGCGGTGCGGCCGGATCGGGAAGAGGAAGAGCCGTTCGCCGAGCTGCACGCCCTTCCCGTGGCCGCCCTCACCGGTCGCAACGCCTATGTGGCGGGCACCTTCGACACCAAGGGACGCGAGCTTGGCTATATGAAAGCCTGTCTCGACCGGCTTGGCATCAAGACCGTCACCGTCGATCTTGCGACCAGCGGCCGGCCGAGCCCGGCGGATGTCGGACCGCAGGAGGTGGCGCGCCATCATCCCAAGGGCTCATCCGCCGTCTTCACCAATGACCGCGGTTCGGCGGTGACGGCGATGGCGGAGGCCTTCGCGCGCTTCATCGTTACGCGACGCGATCTGGCCGGCCTCATTTCGGCAGGGGGCTCAGGCGGCACCGCGCTTGCCACCGCCGCAATGCGGGCGCTCCCGGTCGGCGTGCCCAAGGTGATGGTATCGACGGTCGCATCCGGCGACGTCGGGGGCTATGTCGGCCCGAATGACATCTGCATGATCTATTCGGTCACCGATGTTCAAGGGATCAACCGCATCTCCGAACAGGTGCTTGCCAATGCCGCCCATGCGCTTGCCGGCATGATCGCTCACGCCAGGCGCGGCCGTCAAAGCGAGTCGAAGCCCGCCATCGGCCTTACCATGTTCGGCGTCACCACCCCTTGCGTCCAGCAGGTCACCGCCGAACTCGAACGCGAATATGACTGCCTCACCTTCCATGCGACCGGCACCGGCGGCCAGTCGATGGAGAAGCTCGTCGATTCCGGGCTCATCTCGGCGGTGATCGACGTCACGACGACGGAAGTGGCCGACATGCTTGTGGGCGGAGTGTTCAGCGCCGGCGAGGACCGTTTCGGCGCGATCATCAGGCGGCGGATTCCCTATGTCGGATCGGTCGGCGCGCTCGACATGGTCAACTTCCACGCGATGGACACGGTGCCTGAGAAATTCCGCTCGCGAAACCTCTATATCCACAATCCCAACGTCACGCTGATGCGCACGACGGTTGCCGAGAACGAGGCGATGGGGAAATGGATCGGCGAGCGGCTCAATCGCATGGAAGGCCCGGTGCGCTTCCTCATTCCCGAAGGCGGGGTGTCGCTCATCGATGCGCCGGGGAAACCCTTCCACGATCCGGCCGCCGATGCCGCGCTCTTTGCAAGCCTCGAGCGCGTCGTGCGGCAAACGCCATCCCGGCGGCTGATCCGGCTCCCCTACAATATCAACGACCCGCCTTTCGCCAGGGCGCTGGTGCAGAACTTCCGCGAGATCGTGGAGCAGAGGAGTCCCGTCTATGCCGCGGTTTGAACGGCGGACATTGCTCGACAAGTTTCAGGGCATGGTGCGGCGGGGAGAGCCGATCATCGGCGGCGGCGCCGGCACCGGTCTTTCCGCCAAATGCGAAGAGGCGGGCGGCATCGATCTCATCGTCATCTACAATTCCGGCCGCTACCGCATGGCGGGGCGCGGCTCACTGGCAGGGCTTCTCGCCTACGGCAACGCCAATGACATCGTCATCGACATGGCGCGCGAGGTCTTGCCGGTCACCAGGAAGACGCCGGTGCTCGCGGGTGTCAATGGAACCGATCCCTTTTGCCTGTTCTCACCCTTCCTCAATCAGCTCAAGACGCTCGGTTTCTCAGGGGTCCAGAATTTTCCGACGGTCGGACTGTTCGACGGGATCTTCCGCGCCAATCTGGAAGAAACCGGCATGGGCTACGGCCTCGAAGTCGACATGATCCGCATGGCGCATGACAAGGACATGCTGACCACGCCCTATGTGTTTTCCGCCCAGGATGCGGAAGCGATGGCCAAGGCAGGGGCGGACATCATCGTGTGCCATTTGGGCCTCACGACCGGCGGCAATATCGGGGCTTCGACCGCGCTCAGGCTCGAACAATGCCCGGCGCTTGTCGACCAGTGGGCGGAGGCGGCGTTGCGCGTGAGGCGTGATATCATCATACTTGTCCATGGCGGTCCGGTCGCCGAGCCTCAGGATGCCGAATTCATCTTGAGGCAGACGAAGAACTGCCATGGCTTTTACGGCGCAAGCTCCATGGAGCGTCTGCCCACGGAACGTGCGTTGACGGAACAAACCCGCCGCTTCAAGGCGATCAAGAAATGATGAGAGGAATGTCTTTTCGCTGTATCATTTTCTAGTTTCGTCATCCCGGCGAAAGCCGGGACACACCCATCAGCGTGACGGATGCCGACGGAAGCAGCGGTACCCGGACAGCGATGGGTCCCGGCTTTCGCCGGGATGACGAAGTGGTGCTGGCGAGGAGCTTGGGAGGAGCGACATGTCCGGTCAGGCTTTGGGAACAGTGATCCTCACGATCATCGCGATTGCGATCGTGATCGCGATCATAGCCTACATTTTCCACTGGCTCTATCGCCGCTCATCCAAGGAAACCTCATTCGTACGCACCGGACTGGGTGGCCAGAAGGTGGTCATCAATGGCGGCGCCTTCGTACTACCGATCATCCACGATGTGACGCCGGTCAATATGAGCACGCTGCGGCTCGAAGTCAGGCGCGGACAGCAATCGGCGCTCATCACCAAGAACCGGATGCGCGTCGATGTCGTCGCTGAATTCTATGCGCGGGTGCGGCCCGCGAACGACGCCGTGTCGATCGCCGCCCAGACGCTCGGCCGGCGCACGATGGATGGAGAGAAGCTGCGCGAGCTGCTGGAAGGCCGTTTCGTCGACGCGCTGCGAGCCGTCGCCGCCGAAATGACGATGGAGGAAATGCACGAGAGGCGCGGCGAGTTCGTCAAGCGGGTGCGCCAGTCGGTCGAGGAATCGCTTGCCCGAAACGGGCTTGAGCTTGAATCGGTGTCGCTTACCGGCCTCGACCAGACCAACATGGAATTTTTCAATCCATCGAATGCCTTCGATGCCGAAGGCCTGACCCAGCTTACCGAGGAGATCGAGCGGCGCAAGAAGATCAGAAACGACATCGAGCAGGATACGCTCATCCAGATACGCAACAAGAATCTTGAAGCTGAGAAAATCTCGCTCGAGATCGATCGCGATAGCGAGTATGCCCGCCTTGCCCAAGAGCAGGAGGTGGAGAGCCGGCGCGCCGCGCAGCGCGCAATCCTGGCGCGTGAACGCGCCGAACGCGACCGCGAGGCGCAGGAAGCGGAAATCAAGGCGCATGAGCAGCTTGAGCGTGCCCGTATAGGGCAGGAGCGGGCGATCGAGACCGAGCGGATTGGCCGCGAAGGCGATATCCAGAGGCTCGAAATCGAACGCCGGAAGCTTCTCGAAATCGCCGAGCAGCAGCGCGCCATCGCGATTGCCGAGCAGTCGCGGGCGCAGTCGGAAGCCCAGGCCGAGGCCGAGACGGCGCGCGCCAAGGCGATATCGGCGGAAGAGAAAGTGTTCTCGGCACGTGAGCTTGAGATTGCCGACCGGCAGAAGCAGATCGAACTTGTCCGCGCCTCCCAGGATGCCGAACGCGAGGCCATCCGCATCAAGATCGCGGCCGGAGCCGAGAAGGCGGCGGCAGCCGACCGCGCGCATGCGTCCAAGACCGAGGCCGAGGGCCTTGCCGATGCCGAGAAGATCAGGGCGCTCGCCGCCAAGCTTCGTTACGAGATCGACGCCGAGGGCGCCCGCCAGATGAACGAGGCGCAGAATGTGCTCTCGCCCGCTTCGCGCGCTTCCAATGCGCGCATGCGGCTCATCGAGAAGCTCGATGCGATCATCCGCGAAAGCGTCAAGCCGATGGAGAAGATCGAAGGCATCCGCATCCTCCATGTCGATGGGCTTGGCGGCTCGCCTTCGCGCGGCGACGGCCAGCCGCAAGGCGCTGGCTTTGCCGATCAGCTGGTCAATTCGGCGCTTCGCTACCGCGCGCAGGCGCCTCTCATCGACCAGATGCTCAAGGAAATCGGCATCTCGGCTGGCGACATCAGCAAAATCACCGAAGCCTTGGCCGAGCCGCAGCCGGCGCTCGAAGGCGACAACAACGAGGATTCGTCAAGACGAGGGCGGCGCTAGATGGTCAAGGTCTACACATCGAGCGTCATCAATGCGCCGGCCGACCGGGTGTGGGCAGCGATCCGTGATTTCAACGGCATGCCCAAATGGCATCCCGGCATCGCCGAAAGCCGAATCGAAGGCAATGAGCCCGCCGACAAAGTCGGCTGCGTGCGCGACTTCACCGTCAAGGATGGTGGGCGCATCCGCGAGCGGCTGCTTGCTCTTTCCGACTTTGATCTCAGTTGCACCTATTCGATCCT
>JBKOZY010000126.1:0-2934 GCA_046726135.1 Pseudomonadota bacterium
CGCCCCAAATGAGATAGAGAAGCGCGATCAGGTCCGCCGACATCACCTGCCCTCAACCCTTCCTGCGGTACATGGCGAGCATGCGCTGGGTGACAAGGAAGCCGCCGAAGATGTTGACCGAAGCCAGCACCAGCGCCAGAAAGCCGAAGGTGGCGGAGATGCCCGAGGCGGAGGCGACGGCGGCCGATCCGATGGCGAGGAGCGCGCCGACGACGATCACCGAGGAAATGGCATTGGTGACCGACATCAGCGGGGTGTGAAGCGCCGGGGTGACCGACCACACCACGAAATAGCCGACGAAGATCGCAAGCACGAAGATCGTCAATTGAAAGACGAAGGGGTCGATGCCGGTGACCGCCGCGCCGGCATGGCCCGCATCCCGCGCGATCAGCAGGGCCTGGTCGGCGAAGGTCTGGGCCTTCTCGGCCGCATTGCGCGCAGCTTCAGCGGCGATCTCGGCCTGGCGGGCCGCCTCGTCCACGGTCAATTGTGCCATTTGGTGCTCCCCTTCAGGCAGCGGATTTCAGGGTGGGATGGACGATCTCCCCGTCGCGCGCTATGGCGCAGCCGGCGATGATCTCGTCGTTCCAGTCGATGCTCAGGCCGCCATCCTTGATAACGAGATCGAGGAAGTTCTGCAGGTTTCGGGCGTAGAGCGCCGAGGCGTTGCCGGCGAGGCTGGACGCGGCGTTGGCCAGTCCGATGATCGTGACACCGTCATGCACCACCACGTCGTCTGGTCGGGACAGCGGGCAATTGCCGCCGCGCTCGACCGCGAGATCGACGATGATCGAGCCGGGCTTCATGGTCTCGACCATGTCCTTGGTGACGAGCACCGGCGCCGGGCGGCCGGGGATCAAGGCGGTGGTGATGACCACGTCCTGGCCTTTGATGTGCTCCGCCACCAGGGCTGCCTGGCGCTGCTGGTCCTCTGGCGACAACTCGCGGGCGTAGCCCGCCGCCGTCGAGGCATCGGCGAGACCTTCGACGAAGATGAATTTCGCCCCGAGGCTCTGCACCTGCTCGCCAGCAGCGGCCCGCACGTCGGTGGCGGAGACGACCGCACCGAGGCGGCGGGCGGTGGCGATGGCCTGGAGCCCGGCGACACCGGCACCCATGACGAACACCCGGGCGGCAGGGACCGTGCCGGCGGCAGTCATCATCATCGGAAAGGCGCGGGAGAAATGTGCCGCGGCATCGACCACCGCCTTGTAGCCGGCGAGATTGGCCTGCGACGAGAGCACGTCCATCGACTGGGCGCGGGTGATGCGCGGCATCAGCTCCATCGCGAAGATGCTGGCGCCGGTGGCGGCGAGGGTCTTCATGGCGTCGCGACCGGCGAACGGGTCCATCTGGCCGGCGACCACCGCGCCTTTCTTCAGGTCGGCGAGCAGCGCGGCGGCGGGGCGCCTGACGGTCAGAACGATATCGGCATCGCGCAGAGCCGCTTCGGCATTTGGCGCGATGGTGGCGCCGGCAGCGGCAAACTGGGCGTCGGGAATGAAGGAGCCGCGCCCTGCCCCGGTCTCGACCGCGACATCGACGCACTTGCGGATATAGGCCTTGACGGTTTCCGGGCTCACGGCCACGCGTGCCTCTCCCGGAGCCTGTTCGGCGGGAACAGCTATTTTCATGAGCGGTGACCCGATGTTTCAGGAAATATTGATGGCGGTGACCAGGGCGAACAGCACGAGGGCAGCGATGGAGAACAACCAGCCGCCGCGGGCACTCATCATGTCGACGCCGATCGCGACCATGCCGGCCACCATGCCGAGAAAACCGAGAAAGACCGCCGCGCCCTTGCCGAAACCGAACATCACCAGCGCCACCAGGCCGAAACCGGCGGCGAGGCAAGCCATCACGACGCCCCTGATGAACGCCTCATAGGTCGCCAGATGGGCGGCATCGTCGGGATCGTCGCCCCCTGTCGGTGTTAGCTCGTCAGCAATCACGTAACCCCCTCGCGGCCCTTTGATTTTCGGCAACCGTGCGTCGATGCTTCACTGGAAGCGCAGCAATTGGCGCATGTCAATGCGTCGGAATGGCCTCCGCTGATGGTCCCGGACAAACAAAGCCCCGCTGAGGCGGGGCTTTGGACCTGACAGCATCTAGGCTTCCCATGGCTTGTCATCACCGTTTGAGAGCCTGCCTAGCAAGCTAGGTCTTAGTGCCCGACGACCGGGATACGACACCAGAGATAAGGCGAGAAGCCGATTTTTGCAATGCTAATCGAGGCCTAACCCGCACAATATAGCGTGCCGAACGCCCGCAAGATCCTCAGGTGATAGTGTCGGGTAGACGTACTGCCTTCGACCAACTTTGAAAGGGGTAAGGCGATAGAGGCCAAGGTTGAGCAACATGTCGGCCTTGGCCCAGCACGGCAGATCATCGGCCTCTTCCGGATGATAGTTTTTTGACAGACGATAGCAGAATGGAAGGTTGTGTCTTGGCGGAGTCAGGCTGATTGGAACGATCGCCGCTATCTGGGATCTATAGGGAAGTCTAGGAGAGACGACAATAACAGGTCGTGGCTTGACCATTTCCGGTTCTTTGAAGCCTGCAAAATTACACACATAGATTTGCCCGGCTCGCGGAAATGAAAGAAGCGCCATTGAAAATCTTCTGCGCGCTCCCCAGCGCGGACATGCGATTCCTGAAATCTCGCCGAACAATAGCTCCAAGGACGTTATTCGCAACCTAGTTCCACTTATGCATCCATTGCTAATGGAAATCTAAATGGTGGCAATTCCCACCCTCGACAGGCTTGCCTCCTGCCGTGCCTTCACGGCGGCGATGTCGAATTGCTCCAGCGCCTCGTTGAACAGGCGGTGGAAATTGAGCTCGGCGCGCAAGTGGATGAAGACGCCGCCAAGGCCGATGGCGGCACGGTCCATGAAGACGAATTCGCGCGGGACGCGGACCGGTCCCTTCTCC
>JBKOZY010000127.1:0-7764 GCA_046726135.1 Pseudomonadota bacterium
ACACCATGTTGAACACCAGGAGATCGTCGAGCGGCGGCGCCGCGTAACCGACGGCGCGCGCGAAATCGGCCGAGGAGGTGACGGCGAAGCGCGATCCTGTCAGCGCGATATGAAGTGCTGCATCGCCCGGCCCCAGGGTGCGAGGCGTCGCATGCCGGATCGTCTCGCCGAGCCGGAAATCCTCGAAATAGCGCCCGGTGCGACTTTCCTGCGTCATGAGGAGCTTCGCGCCGCAATGGCCTCGGCGATCCCCACCATGCGCTCCGCCATCACCAGATGCAGCCGCTCGACCATGCGGCCCTCGACCGTGATAACCCCTTTGCGGACATTCTCCGGCTCCTTGAAGGCGGCGATGATCTTGCGCGACCACGCGACCTCCTCGTCGGATGGCGAGAACACCGCGTTGCATGGCTCGACCTGCGAGGGATGGATCAGCGTCTTGCCGTCCATGCCGAGAGTGCGCCCCTGCTCGCATTCCTCGCGAAAGCCAGCCTCGTCGCGGAAATCATTGTAGACGCCGTCGATGATGTCGAGCCCGTACGCCCGCGCCGCCAGCACCGACATGGCGAGCCATGGCACGATGGCGAACCGGTTGCCGAGTGCCCGCGCCCGCGATTCCTTGAGAAGGTCGTTGGTCCCGAGCACGAGGCAGGCGAAGCGCGATCCGGGATCGGCCGCCACCGCCGCGATGTCGCGCGCATTGAGGATCGACGCCGGGGTTTCCATCATCGCCCACAGCCGGGTCGCCGGTGCCGCATGAAGCGATGCCAGGATCTTCGCCGCCGAGGTCATGTCGCCGGGGCGCGACACTTTCGGCACCAGGATCGCATCGGGCTCCGCCTCGACCGCAGCGCGAAGATCGTCGATCCCCCAGGGTGTCTCGAGGGCATTCACCCGGATCACCACCTCGCGCCCGCCATAGGGCTTGGCGCGCACCATCGCGGCAACCCGCTCGCGCGCCGCCGCCTTCTCCTCGGGCGCCACCGCGTCCTCGAGATCGAGGATCAGCGCATCGGCCGGAATCGCTGTGGCCTTCTGCAGCGCCCGCTCATTCGACCCCGGCATATAGAGGACGCTGCGGCGTGGTCTGACCATGTCCCTCGATCCCCTTTTCTTTAGTGATGGAACTTTAGTGACGGAAATGTCGCAAACCCGTGAACACCATGCTGATCCCCGCCGCGTCGGCCGCCGCGATCACCTCGCCGTCGCGCACCGATCCGCCGGGCTGGATGACTGCCCGGGCGCCGCCCGCCACCGCAGCGAGGAGCCCGTCCGGGAACGGGAAGAAGGCGTCGGACGCCACCACCGCCCCCTCGCTCAGCGACCGCTTGAGCCCTGCGGCGCGCGCCGCTTCCTTGGCCTTCTCGATCGCCACCCGGCAGGAATCGACCCGTGACATCTGACCCGCCCCGATCCCGACCGTCGCCCCGTCCTTCGCCAGCACGATGGCATTGGACTTCACATGCTTGGCGACCTTCATCGCGAACAGCATGTCGGCCATCTCGCGCGGGCTGGGCTTGGCGCGGGTCACTACCTTGAGCTGTAACGCATCGAGGGCGGCATTGTCGCGGGACTGCACCAGGAACCCGCCGGCCACCGAACGGAAGCTCGTCCCCGCTGCCGTCGGGTCCGGCATGCCATCGCTCACCAGCACCCGCAGATTCTTCGCCTTGGCAAGGATGGCCAGCGCCTCCTCATCGGCGCCGGGCGCCATGACAACCTCGGTGAAGATCGCCGACACGGCCCGGGCCGCTGCTTGATCGAGCGGCCGGTTGAAGGCGACGATCCCGCCGAAGGCGCTGACCGGGTCTGCCCGCAAGGCCAGCCGATAAGCGTCCTCGAGGGTGGTCCCGAGGGCGGCACCGCATGGATTGGCGTGTTTGACGATCACCGCCGCCGAAGCATCGGTCGAATCGAACTCGGCGACGCATTCGAACGCCGCATCGGCATCGGCGATATTGTTGTAGGAAAGCTCCTTGCCCTGCAGCTGGCGCGCCGTCGCCACCCCGGGCCGCGGCTCGCCGGTGGCATAGAAGCCAGCCGTCTGTTGCGGGTTCTCGCCATAGCGCAACCGCTCGATCAGCCGCCCGCCCACCGCCGCCCAGCGCCCGCTGTCGCCGCCGCTCTCCGCGGTCAGCCAATTGCCGATCATGGCGTCATAAGCGGCCGTCCGCGCAAAGGCCTTGGCGGCAAGCGCCCGGCGCAGGGCGACCGGCACCGCACCGCCCCCGTTGCGCATCGCCTCGAGCACTGCGGGGTAATCGGCGGGATCGACGACCACCGTCACCGCCGCGCTGTTCTTGGCCGCCGCCCGGATCATGGCCGGGCCGCCAATATCGATCGTCTCGATGAGCTCCTCGCGCGCCGCGCCGCGCGAGCGCGCCTCCTCGAACGGGTAAAGCGTCACCGCCACGAGATCGATCGGCGCGATGCCATGCTGTGCCATCTCAGCTTCATGCTCGGCATCGCCGCGAATGCCGAGCAGGCCGCCATGCACCTTGGGATGGAGCGTCTTGACCCGCCCCCCGAGAATCTCCGGAAAGCCGGTCACCGTCTCGACATCGCTGACCGCGAACCCGGCCTCCGCGATGGCCCGCGCCGTGCCGCCAGTCGACAGCAAGGTGACGCCGCAATCGATGAGACCCCGGGCGAATTCGACGAGCCCGGTCTTGTCGGACAGGGAAATCAGCGCCCGCCTTATCCTGATCGACTGCTGATCGGCCATGAGAGCATGATGTGATTGGGCCTACCCCGCCTGCGTTGCGTTCTAGGCCGCCTTCTTCAGGAGACCGCGATTGATGATCGTCTCGGCGATCTGCACCGTGTTGAGTGCCGCACCCTTGCGCAGATTGTCGGACACGATCCACAGATTGATGCCATTCTCGATCGTGATGTCCTCGCGGATGCGCGAAATATAGGTCGCGTAATCGCCGACGCATTCGACCGGCGTCACATAGCCGCCATCCTCGCGCTTGTCGACGACCAGGCAACCGGGAGCCTCGCGCAAAGTCTCGCGCGCCTCCTCGGCCGAGATCGGCCGCTCGAACTCGATGTTCACCGCTTCCGAATGGCCGACGAACACCGGCACCCGCACGCAGGTGGCAGTCAGCTTGATCTTGGGATCGAGGATCTTCTTGGTCTCCGCCATCATCTTCCATTCTTCGCGGGTGTCCCCCGAATCCATGAACACGTCGACATGCGGAATGACGTTGAAGGCGATCTGCTTGGTGAACTTCTTCGGCTCCGGCGGATCGGTGACGAAGATGCCCTTGGTCTGGTTCCACAGCTCGTCCATCGCATCCTTGCCGGCCCCCGACACCGACTGGTAGGTCGCGACCACCACCCGCTTGATGCGGGCGAGATCATGCAGCGGCTTCAGCACGACCACGAGCTGCGCGGTGGAGCAATTGGGATTGGCGATGATGTTGCGCCGGTTGGGCCGGCCCATATAGGCGACAAGCGCCGCCGCATTGACCTCCGGCACGATCAGCGGCACCTCGGGGTCGTAGCGCCAGCACGAGGAATTGTCGATCACGATCGCCCCGGCGGCGCCGATTCGCGACGACCATTCCTTGGACACCGCCGACCCGGCCGACATCAGGCAGAAATCGACTTTCGAGAAGTCGAACCGATCGAGATCGACGCATTTGAGCACCTTGTCGCCGAACGACACCTCGGTCCCGAGCGACCGGCGGGACGCTATGGCATAGACCTGGTCCACCGGAAACTCGCGCTCGGCGAGGATGTTGAGCATTTCCCGGCCGACATTGCCGGTGGCGCCGACGACTGCAACCTTGTAGCCCATCTGACCTGATCCTTCTTGCGGCAGCTTTCGATAACATCATTTGCCGCACAGTCAATGAACGAGCGGCTCCGTTTCCCCCCTCAGCCGGCGCGGCGGACCAGTTGCTCCCGGATCGCGTCGCCCATCTCCCTTGTGCCGACCCTGGTCATCCCCGGCTGCATGATGTCGCCGGTCCGGATGTTGCGCGCCAGCGCCGCCGCGATCGCCTCGTCCAGCAGGTCGGCCCAGCGCTTGAGGTCGAAGGAATAGCGCAGCGCCATGGCGAAGGAGGCGATCATCGCGATCGGGTTCGCGACGCCCTTCCCGGTAATGTCCGGCGCCGAGCCATGGACGGGCTCGTAAAGCGCCTTCCGCCGCCCGTTCTTGGGATCGACTGCGCCGAGCGATGCCGACGGCAGCATGCCGAGCGACCCGGTCAGCATCGCCGCGACATCCGACAGGATGTCGCCGAACAGATTGTCGGTGACGATCACGTCGAACTGCTTCGGCGAGCGCACCAGCTGCATGCCGCAATTGTCGGCAAGGATGTGCTCGAGCTCGACATCGCGGTAATTCTCGCGATGCACCCGGCTGACCACCTCGTTCCACAGGACGCCCGACTTCATCACATTGCGCTTTTCCGCCGAATGGACCTTGTTGCGCCGCTGTCGCGCCAGGTCGAACGCCACCCGCGACACCCGATCGATCTCGAACGTGTCGTAGACCTGGGTATCGATGGCGCGCTTCTGACCGTTGCCGAGATCGGTGATGGTCTTGGGCTCGCCGAAATAGACCCCGCCGGTGAGCTCGCGCACGATCAGCAGGTCGAGACCCTCCACCACCTCGCGCTTGAGCGAGGACGCATCGGCCAGTGCCGGGTAGCAGATCGCCGGCCGCAGATTGGCATAGAGCGCGAGGTCCTTGCGGAGCCGCAGCAACCCGGCTTCCGGCCGCTTGTCGTAAGGGACGCCGTCCCATTTGGGTCCGCCCACCGCACCGAACACCACGGCATCGCTCGCCATGGCCTTCGCCATGTCGCTCTCCGAGATCGCCTCGCCATGAGTGTCATAGGCAATCCCGCCGACCAGGCCTTCCTCGACCTCGAAATTGGCGATGCGCTGCGCGTTGAACCAGGCGATGATCGTCTTGAGCTCGCCCATCACCTCGGGCCCGATGCCGTCGCCGGCGAGGAGCAGGAGTTTGTAGGATGCCATTGCTGTCGAAGCCCTCTAAAGCATGATCGCCGATCGGTAAGCCTTGGGCTCGTTCCTGGCAAGCTTCCATGAGCTGCTAGGCCGTTCCAGCCTCGATTCGCGCCATGTCCTCGTCCGACAAGCCGAAATGATGGCCGATCTCATGCACCAGCACATGGGTGATCAAGCCGCCCAGCGACTCCTCGTGCTCGGCCCAGTAATCGAGAATCGGCCGCCGGTACAGGAACACCATATTCGGCTCGACGGTCGGATAGGTGACGCTCGCATGCGCCATGCCGACGCCGCGGAACAATCCGAGAAGATCGTAGGGCGAAGCGAGGCCGAGCTCGGCCAGCGCATCCTCGCTCGGCCAGTCCTCGATTCGGATGACCAGTCGGCCGACGGAGCGTCGGAACAGCTCCGGCAGCGCCTGCCAGCTCGCTTCGGCAAGGGTTTCGAACTCGGTCGCTGTCGGCGACAGCAACCCGGCCAGCCTGTTGAGATCTTTGTCTTTTCCGTTCAACGTCCCACGACGTTAGACAACAACCCTGGCGATGACGCCTCGACCGTGACAAGCCCGGTTGCCGCGCCTGCCAGCGCTGTCGCAAGGATAAGCCCGATCAAGATGCGGCGCAGGAAACGAGCATCCGCGGAAGCAGTCGACATCCCCGACCCCCCTCATTATTGGTCGCCAATCCAGCGACCACCCCTATCAATTTAACATTTCAATCCCCTTAACTGCCTTTCACCACATTCGCCCCGACGTTTCAACTTCAAATCCACTTTCTAACATCTACGAATTTACCTGCAACTGCTGCGGCTGCTGCCATGGCCGGCGACACCAGATGCGTGCGGCCGCGATAGCCCTGCCGCCCTTCGAAGTTGCGATTCGAGGTCGAGGCACAGCGCTCCTCCGGCTTGAGCTGATCGGGATTCATTCCGAGGCACATCGAGCAGCCCGCCTCCCGCCACTCGAATCCTGCTTCCTTGAAGATCTTGTCGAGCCCTTCTGCCTCGGCCTGCGCCTTCACCAGGCCGGAGGCCGGCACCACCATCGCCGACACGCCGTCATGCACCTTATGGCCGCGCACGATCGCCGCTGCTGCCCTGAGATCCTCGATTCGGCCATTGGTGCAGGAGCCGATGAACACCTTGTCGATCGCGATGTCGACGATCGGGGTTCCCGCCTTCAATCCCATATAGTCGAGCGCCCTCTTCTTCGACTGGCGACGCGCCTCGTCGGCGATCTGGTCGGGATCGGGAACCACGCCCTCGACCGAGATCACGTCCTCCGGGCTCGTGCCCCAGGAGACGATCGGCGGCAGCCCGGCCGCGTCGAGCCGGATCACCCGATCGAATTCCGCTCCCTCATCGGAGAAGAGTTCGCGACGCCAATGAGCGACGGCGCGGTCCCAATGCTGACCCTTGGGCGCCATTGGCCGACCTTTCAGGAAGGCGTAGGCCTTGTCGTCGGGACGGATGAGCCCGGCCCGTGCCCCGCCCTCGATCGACATGTTGCACACCGTCATGCGCCCTTCCATCGACAGGGCTTCGATCGCCTCGCCGCAATATTCGATGACATGGCCGGTCCCGCCGGCCGTGCCGATCTGGCCGATGATGGCGAGGATGATGTCCTTCGCCGTCGCCCCCGGCGCCAGCTGGCCGCTGACCTCGACCTTCATGTTGCGGGCCTTGCTCTGCTGGATCAGCGTCTGGGTGGCCAGCACATGCTCCACCTCCGACGTGCCGATGCCATGGGCGAGCGCCCCGAAGGCGCCATGCGTCGAGGTATGGCTGTCGCCGCACACGATTGTCGTTCCGGGCAGCGTGAAGCCCTGCTCGGGTCCGATGGCATGGACGATGCCCTGCCGCTGATCGAGTTCGGAGAAGTAGGTGATTCCGAACTCCGCCGCATTGCGGGCCAGGGTCTCCACCTGGTGCCGGCTTTCCGGCTCCTCGATGCCATGCGACCGGTCGGTGGTCGGCACATTGTGATCCACCACCGCCAACGTCTTCTCCGGATGCCGCACCGTGCGGCCGGCCTGCCGCAAGCCCTCGAAAGCCTGCGGGCTCGTGACCTCATGGACGAGGTGGCGATCGATATAGAGGAGGGCGGTGCCGTCCTCCGCCTGATGCACCAGGTGATCGTCCCAGATCTTGTCGTACAGCGTCCGCGGCTTGGCCATGAGGCTCAGTTTCTCCATGACGAGCGATTTGGCGTTATTTAGCGGTCTTCCGCCGCTGTCGCTAGAGCCCGAATTCCCCGAATGGAATGAAAGCCAGGGGATCGCCGACATGGACGTCCCCTGCCGATTCGGGAATATCGATCAGCCCCTCGGCCCGGACCAGGCCGGAGATCAGCCCCGAGCCGTCGCGCTCGAATTTCATGAGCCGGGGACCGTCCGGACCGTCGGCGATATGGCCGCGCCAGAATTCCCGCCGACCCCGCTTGCGCCCGGTGAAGTCGAAGCCGGCCGGGATCATATAGCGCCGCGGCACGCTCGGATTGGCGCCCTGGAGTTGTGCCAGCATCGGCACGGCATAGAGCAGAAACGTCACAAACACCGCCACCGGATTGCCCGGCAGGCCGAACACCACCGCATCGCCGATCTGCCCCATCGCCAGCGGCCGGCCGGGCTTGACCGCGATCTGCCAGGCATGGAGCGAACCGAGCCTGCGGATCGTCTCGACCACGAAATCGGTCTCGCCGCGGCTGACCCCGCCGGTGGTCAGGATGACGTCGCAGTCGACGGCTGCCTGGCGCAGCCGCGCCTCGAGCGTCTCCGC
>JBKOZY010000128.1:0-3565 GCA_046726135.1 Pseudomonadota bacterium
CCTATGAGGAGGGGACCACCAGCGACATCCTATTGAACTATGCCCTCGGCCAGAACGGGATGACGGTTGCCGATGTCCAGAAAGTGCCGATGCCGGCCGCCGATGCGGGCTCGGCGCTGATTGCCGGAAAGGTTCCGGTGGCCGTGACCTACGAACCCTATCTCACCCTGGCGATGCAGCAGAATCCCAAGGTGAAGATGATCTATTCGGCTGGCGAGAACCCTGGCCTGATCTCCGACGTCTTCGTCGTGCGCGAGGAGTTCCTCAAGGACAAGCCGGGCCAGATCGTAGCCTTGCTCAAAGCCTGGGACCTGGCGCTCGCCGACTATCGCAAGGATACTCCCGGCGGACGGGCAATCATTTCCCAGGCGGTAGGCGCGAAGCCGGAGGAACTCGCCACTGCATTCGACGGTGTCATCTATTACTCGATTGCCGAGAACAAGAGCGAGCTCAACGGCAGCTTCGCACAGAAAGTGATCCCCGAGGTGCACGCGGCGGCGCGCAAAGCCAATATCCTGCAGAAGGATGTCGACCTCACACAGGCGATCGACGGTCGCTTCGTGGATGCGGCAACGAAGTAGCAGGCAACGAGCACGCCGTCTGTTCACACTTGGTGGGCGGATGACCGCGGCGGAGTATCTGGCGATCGCCACCGCGGTCTTCGCGGCGCTCGGCATTGCCTGGTACGGTTTCACCGCCAGCGGCGCGATCCGACCGCTTTTCCTTCCCTCTCCGGGCCAGGTAATCAGCCGCCTGCGGGAGCTGTGGAGCACGGGGCAGCTCGCCGCTGATGCCGGGATCAGCATCTACCGGATCGGCATCGGTTTCCTGATCTCGACCGTCATCGCCCTGCCGATCGGAGTGCTGATCGGCTGCTATCGCGCCTGGGTGGCGGCGATCGAGCCGTTTGTCGATTTCATCCGCTACATGCCGGTCGTCGCCTTCGTGCCGCTGACAATCCTGTGGACCGGCACCGGCGATGTTCAGAAGTTCCTGATCATCTTCATCGGCACCTTCTTCCAGCAGGTCCTGCTGATCATGGACAATGTGAAGTCGGTGCCGCGGCACTTCATCGATCTCGGGCGCACATTGCAGATGCCTGAATGGCGGATTCTTCAGCGCATCGTGCTCCCCTCGGCCATGCCGGGGATCTGGGACTCGATGCGGATCAGCCTTGGCTGGGCATGGACCTGGCTGGTCGTCGCCGAGCTGGTCGCGGCAACCTCCGGGCTTGGCTATCGCATCACCACGGCCCAACGCTTCTTCCAGACCGACCTCATTTTCGGCTATCTCCTGATCCTCGGCATTCTCGGCCTCGCAACCGATCAGATCATGAAGTTTGCCGGCCGGCGGCTCTTCCATCATCGCGAGGTTGCCTGATGGCTGCGCCCAAGCTCGTCATCGCGGGTCTAAGCAAGACATACCGCACCGGACGCGGCGAAACGGTGGCGCTCAAAGACGTCGATCTCGCCATTGATGAGAACGAATTCGTGGCATTGGTTGGAACGTCGGGCTGCGGCAAGTCCACGCTTCTCGCCATTGCTGCCGGACTCGAAACCCATGACGCGGGCGTGATCAGCATCGATGGCGAGCCGATTGTCATGCCGGGTCTCGATCGTGGCGTGGTTTTTCAGAGCTACACCCTGCTTCCCTGGCTCACGGCATTGGGCAATGTCGAATTCGCGCTGAAGGCAGCCGGCACGCCGAACCACGAAGCAACCGGGATCGCGCAGGCCCATCTCGCCCTGGTCGGGCTCGAAGGGTTCGAACACGCCTATCCGAGCGAGCTTTCGGGCGGCATGCGGCAACGCGTGGCCATTGCCCGAGCGCTGAGCTATCGGCCGAAAATGCTGTTGATGGACGAGCCATTCGGTGCGCTCGATGCCCTGACTCGCCACCACATGCAGGAGCTTCTCACAGCGATCTGGGAGAAGCACCGGCTCACCGTGTTGTTCATCACCCATGATGTCGAGGAAGCAGTGTATCTCTCCGACCGGGTGGCGGTGATGACCAATCGGCCAGGGCGTATCAAGTCAATCATCCCCGTGCCGCTGCCGCGACCACGGCGCTACGAGCTGATATCGACGCCGGAATTCCGCAAGCTGCAGCTCGAGGTGCTCGAGGAGATTCGCAGCGAATCGATGGCTGTGGCGGCGCTGGGCAGGGCGTTGGCATGAGATCGGACGAATATGCACGCTTCGATGCGCTGGGCCTCGCGACGCTGATCGCATCGGGCGAGGTCACCGCCGAGGAGATCATGACCGCGGCACGGGACTGGATCGCCATGCACAATCCGCGGCTCAACGCCATCATCGACCTCTATGACGCGCCCGAGCGTGCCCGGGACCTGCGCGGTCCTTTCGCGGGCGTGCCGTTTCTGCTCAAGGACATCGGGGCAGGGATCAAGGGACGCCGCACCCGACTCGGCAGCCGGGCCTTTTGTGATGCGCCGCCTCAATGCCATGATGATGAGTTGACGACGCGCTTCAAGGCGGCCGGGCTGCAGATCATCGGCAAGACCAACCTGCCCGAGCTCGGATTCAATGTGACGACCGAGCCGGAAGCGTTCGGCCCGACCCGCAATCCCCTCAACACCGATTGCAGCGCCGGCGGCTCATCGGGCGGAGCGGCTGCGGCAGTCGCCTCCGGCATGGTGCCGATGGCGCATGCGACGGATGGCGCCGGCTCCATTCGAATCCCTGCTGCCTGTTGCGGCCTTATCGGCCTCAAGCCATCGCGCGGTCTGATACCGCAGGGCCCGACCCACAGCGACATCTATGGCGGGTTGGTCAGCGAGGGTGTGATCACCCGGACGATCCGCGACATGGCGGCGGCGCTGCAGGCGATGGCCGGCTCCGATGCCGGCGCTCCCTATGCGGCGCCGACCCAAGCGGCGTCTGGTGACAAACTTCGCATCGGCGTTCTGACCGAATCTGCACCCGATATTGTGGTCACGCCGGAAGCGCACTCCGCGCTCGATCACACGGTCCGGCGTCTGCAGGATCTCGGACATGCGGTGACGCCGGTAGGTCCTCTGCTCGAGCCGGAGGACTGGCTGATCCCGCGGCAGGTCTATCTGGCGCAGGTCTGCGCCCAGGCGGCGGCCGACTGGCCCTTGGGCGCGATCCCCGACGCGCTCGAGGAGATCAACAGCGCTGCCGTCCTGGCGGGTCGGACAATGAGCGCCCGTCAGTTCGTGGCAACAATCCGGCGCGGTCATGATTTCTGCCGACGCTTTGCGGCGATCTGGCAATCATTCGATCTGGTGCTCACGCCGGCCCTCAGGGGTGCCGCACCGAGCCTCGGATGCTTTCCGACCAATCATTCCGATCTCTCGTTGCATGTCGACCGCATGACACGGCTCGCTCCCTATGCCTCGATCTTCAATCTGACCGGTGGGCCGGCCCTCGTCCTGCCAGTGATGCAGACGAGCGCCGGACTGCCTCTTGGTGTCCAGCTTGCCGGTGATATCGGTTCCGACCAGCAACTCCTGGCTATCGGTGCGCAGCTCGAGCCGTTTTGAACGTCGACCGAGCCCCTCGCTCCATCTATATTCTGCCCGAAT
>JBKOZY010000129.1:0-2357 GCA_046726135.1 Pseudomonadota bacterium
GTCCCAGCCCTAGAGCGTGGGACAGTGGGACAAGCCATCTGGTCCCTCATAACCGACCCTCGTCGCGCATTTTTGCCTGTAATCTGTTGACCTTAGACTTGCCGATGCCGATCGCCTTAGCGATGTCACGGACTGGCAGACCTTCGCGAGACAACTCTGCGATTTGATCCAGGAGCTCGTCCTGTAGAATGTTGCAGGTCCATTTGTCGCGACCATCGATGACTTCGAGCTTGGCCTCGAACGGCCGCGCATCATCGCCGTAGATCCCGCGAGCTTTGGTGAGGTGGACCTCGAAACGCGCACCGTCCTCAAGCTCATAATCCTCTGGATGCTTTAGCTGGATGACGGTGTCGAGCACATCCTCCCGCTTTGAGGTGCCTCTGGCATTGCCGCCGCGGCCTGAGTGATGGATGAGCAGGACGGTCTTGCCCATCCGCCTCAGCTTCAACAGCCAAGCCTGCATCTCATTCCAGCTGTCTGCATCATTCTCCCGTCCGCTGTTAACCAGGGTCGAGATATTGTCCAGGATCAGGAGATCGACATTGTCGAGGTGCGCTTCGACAGCGGCCTGATGTTGTGACGGTGCCAGGTTGAACGATACCCCGAGCTCCTGCCGGTCCATCGACAGAAGGCGGAAGAAATCGGGATGTGGCGGATCGCAAGCCGATGGCGCCATCATCGCCTTCGCTCGCTCTTGGAGCAGCTCCTGCGGCATCTCGCCGTCGATATAGAGGACCGGCCGCGGCTTTGGGGCGGACCACCTCAAGAATGGCTGACCGCATGCCACCGACCACCCGATATTGACGGCAACCTGGGTCTTGCCCACGCCGCGCGGGGCGTAGAGCATGGCCAGACCGCGCTCGGGGAGGATCGGCGCCAGGACATATTGGCGCTGAGGCAGAGCTTGGGCGACGAAATCGGACAGACTGATCGCCATCAGCTTGGGCTCTGAGGCTTGGTGAATGCACGATCCTCGCCATGGCAACGCTGTTCCGACATCGTGGTCATGGGCTTTGCCATTGGTGACCTGACCAGCGGGAACGAGATCTATTTCGGGTAGAAATCTCATCGGACGGCCCTCCGAGCCGGCAATTGAACCTCGCCGATCGGAGCAGCGCCGATGCCGGTCAGTGACCGTGCGGGCGCTACATTCTTGGTTCGACGGCTGGTGAAATTGACGTATGTCGAAAGGCGGTCGAGTGCTTCGGTGATGTCATCGAAGTGAGGCTCCAGTGATCGGCTTGCCCGATCTTCGAGATCTGCCTCAACCACCAGAATCTCGCGAAGATCAGCGAAAACGACCACCGTCCGAGCATCGTCGAAGGCCGATGCCGGTAGGCCCGCAATCGCGGCAAGCCTAGCGAAATATGCGCTCGGCTTCCCGAGTTCCAGTACTGCAGGATCGCCATGGAATTTCGGCAGAATGGTCAGCACTGTCCAGCGCTCCCCGCGTGCATGCGCCTCGGTGATGGCCTCGAATATTCGACCGAGCAGCGGCTCGCCGAAGTCGTCGGCCGCCAAGAACTCTGTCAGGTAAGGGAGTACCTCCGGATATGACAGCAGGGTCGCGATGAGCCTCTCCTCAACCGCCACACACTGCAGGTCGGTTTGGGAGGTGGCCGATATCGGCTGATGCACGGTCATCGCCATTTGGCTTCCTTTGCAGCAACGGGCTTTCCGCTTAGGCTGACCTTGGAGACGCCTGAGGGCGGCAGGCCTTCAAGCCATCGCTGCAAGTCGGCGAGCAATATCAGCGAGCGCCGACCTACCTTCCTTACGCTCAGATCGCCACGGGCGACTGCTGCATAGAGCGATGTTCTGCCGATGCCGCTGATGCTCGCGGCCTCCGCGATGGATAATGCCAACTTTTCAGTCATCTCATCCTCATCCTCTTCATTCGAGGTTCGTCGGCCTTCGCCGATTGTCGAGGATGTTCGCGCGTGTTAACCCCCCAGATCTCGGGGTTAAATACGATGCTCAGTTCGTCGATCTTGCCCCGCAAAGAGCCCGGCGGACCGTCTCGCCGAATGTGGAGGCCTGCTTCCGTGGGAGCCCATTTCTCTCGTCGCGACAGAGGACGCTGTAAATCGCGTGGGCGAAATCGGAGAAGGGAGACCGTCGCTCTTCCGTGCCACCCCTCCTAACAGTGCCGATCGTCACCCTGCGCCCAGACCGGCGCTCGAAAATGGGTCGCAGGGCAAGTATGAACTCGGCCAAGCTCCCGCCGTGTTTTGGGCCCGGCGAGGCGATGGCTGCCTTGGCATCAAGTTGCGCCAAGGCCTGATCAGCGGCACGCACGAGATCGGCGCAGGTCTGGTAGGCAGGATTCACTTGAGAGACAGCGTGTACCTGGGTCC
>JBKOZY010000130.1:0-5605 GCA_046726135.1 Pseudomonadota bacterium
GCGCAGTCTGGCATGTCGGGCGGGGGGCCTGAATGCTTTATTACCTCTATGAACTCAATCATGCGGCGGTGGCGCCCTGGCGGGCGGCGGCAAACTTTGGCCGTTTCTTCTGGAAAAATCCAGGAAATCCGCTGTCAGGCACCTATATCGGCCGGTCGGTCGCGGCCTCGCTCGACGTTTTCGAGCGAGTGACGCGGCGTTACGGCAAACCTGAATTCGGCATCACCGGAACGCGAATCAACGGCAAGGATTATCGCGTGATCGAGGAGGTCGCTTGGGAGCGGCCCTTCTGCCGACTGTTGCATTTCCGCATCGACGCTGGGCAATCGCTGGCGAAACGCGAGAAGCTCCTGATCGTCGCCCCGATGTCGGGCCACTATGCCACCCTGCTGCGCGGCACGGTGGAGGCCATGCTGCCTGAGGCCGATGTCTACATCACCGACTGGGCCGATGCCCGCCAGGTCGAGCTCGCCAAGGGCCATTTCGATCTCGACGACTATATCGACTACCTGCTCGAGATGATCCACCACCTCGGTCCCGGCAGCCACATCATGGCGGTGTGCCAGCCTTCGGTGCCGGTGCTCGCCGCCGTGGCGCTGATGAATGCTGCCAACGATCCCGACGTCCCCGCCAGCATGGTGCTGATGGGCGGCCCGATCGACACCCGCCGCAATCCGACCGCCGTCAACAAGCTCGCGGTCGAGCGCGGCGTCGACTGGTTCAGGCGCAATGTCATCGTGCAGGTACCGCTGCCGCATCCCGGCTATATGCGCGAAGTCTATCCCGGCTTCCTCCAGCTCACCGGCTTCATGACCATGAATCTCGACCGGCACATCGATGCCCATCGCGACCTGTTCTGGCATCTGGTCCAGGGCGATGGCGATTCCGCCGACAAGCACGACGAGTTCTACGACGAATATCTCTCGGTCATGGACCTCACTGCCGAGTTCTACCTCCAGACCGTCGAGAAGGTCTTCATCGAGCATGCCCTGGCGCGCGGCGTGTTCTCCCATCGCAACACCCCGGTGAACCCGGCCGCCATCACCCGCACCGCGCTGATGACCGTCGAGGGCGAGCGCGACGACATATCGGGGGTCGGCCAGACCGAGGCCGCCCATGATCTCTGCAGCGCCCTGCCGGCGACCATGCGGCTTCACCATCTGCAGCCCCGGGTCGGCCATTATGGCGTCTTCAACGGCTCGCGCTTCCGCGACGAGATCGCGCCCAAGATCGTCGGCTTCATCAACGCTCACGCCAGGCACTAGGCAAATAGGCAGTAGGCAGTAGGGAAGTACACCGCTTACTGCCTAATGCCTATCTGCCGACTGCCTAATTCTCATCCATCTTCAGCGCGCTGATGAACGCCTCCTGCGGGATCTCGACCTGCCCGAACTGGCGCATCTTCTTCTTGCCTTCCTTCTGCTTGTCGAGAAGCTTGCGCTTGCGCGTGATATCGCCGCCATAGCACTTGGCCGTGACGTCCTTCCGGAGCGCCGAGATGGTCTCGCGGGCGATGATCTTGGCGCCGAGCGCCGCCTGCACCGGGATCTTGAACAGATGCCGCGGGATCAGCTCCTTCAGCTTCTCGCACATCACCCGGCCGCGCTGCTCGGCGCGCGAGCGGTGCACGATCACCGACAGGGCATCGACCGGCTCCTCATTGACGAGGATCGTCATGCGCACCAGGTCGCCCTCTTCATAGCCGATCAATTGATAATCGAAGCTCGCATATCCGCGGCTCACCGATTTCAGTCGATCATAAAAGTCGAACACCACCTCGTTCAGCGGCAGCTCATAGACCACCATGGCCCGCGATCCGGCATAGGTCAGCTCCTTCTGGCGGCCGCGCCGGTCCTCGCACAGCTTGAGCACCGAGCCGAGATAGTCGTCGGGCACCAGGATGGTGGCGCGGATCCACGGCTCCTCGATCTTCTTGATTTGATGCGCCTCCGGCATGTCGACCGGGTTGTGCAGCTCGACCATCGAGCCGTCCTGCAGGAACACCCGATAGATCACCGACGGTGCCGTGGTGATGAGATCGATGTTGAACTCGCGCTCGAGCCTCTCGCGGATGATCTCGAGATGGAGGAGCCCGAGAAAGCCGCAGCGAAATCCAAAACCGAGCGCTGCCGAGCTTTCCATCTCGTAGGAGAAGCTCGCATCATTGAGCCTGAGCTTGGCGATCGCCTCGCGCAAAGCTTCGAATTCTGCCGTATCGACCGGAAAGAAGCCGGCGAACACCACCGGCTGGGCCGGCTTGAACCCCGGCAGCGCCTGCGCGGTGGGCCGCTTTTCGTCGGTGATCGTGTCGCCCACCCGCGTGTCCGCCACCTGCTTGATGGCCGCGGTGAAGAACCCGATCTCGCCGGGTCCCAGCTTGTCGATGGTCTCTTGCTTCGGTCGGAAGATGCCGACCCGGTCGACCAGATAGGTGGCATCGGTCGAGACGAGCTTGATCCGTTGCCCCTTCCGAAGCTCGCCATCCACCACCCGCACCAGCACCACCACCCCGAGATAGGGGTCGTACCAGGAATCGACCAGGAGCGCCTTGAGCGGCGCATTGCGGTCTCCCCGGGGCGGCGGCAGCCGTGTGACGATGGCCTCCAGCACCTCGGGGATGCCGAAACCGGTCTTGGCCGAGATCTTGATCGCATCCGAAGCGTCGAGCCCGATCACATCCTCGATCTGCTGGCGCACCCGCTCCGGCTCCGCCGCCGGCAGGTCGATCTTGTTGAGGACCGGCACGATCTCGTGATTGTTGTCGATCGCCTGATAGACATTGGCCAGCGTCTGCGCCTCGACCCCCTGGCTCGCATCGACCACCAGCAGCGATCCTTCCACCGCCGCCAGCGACCGGTTGACCTCATAGGCGAAATCGACATGGCCCGGCGTGTCGATGAGGTTGAGCTCATAGGCCTTGCCATCCCGCGCCGTATAGTCGAGCCGCACCGTATTGGCCTTGATGGTGATGCCGCGCTCGCGCTCGAGATCCATCGAATCGAGGATCTGATCCTTCATCTCGCGATCCGAGACGGCGCCGCAAAACTGGATCAAGCGGTCAGCCAGCGTCGACTTCCCGTGGTCGATATGCGCGATGATCGAGAAATTGCGGATCTGGGCCGTTTCTGCCATGCGGCGCTTGATGGCAGCGCCACGCCATGCCGTCAAGCGACCGTGGCACGCGACGAAAAGAGGAGGTGGCAAGCCTTGACCGCCGGTTCATAGATTGGAACAGTTCTAAGAACGATCATTGATCAGGGAATGAGCATGAAGCCGTTTTCCGAGCTGACCGAGCAGGAATTGCTGGCGCTGGCGATCTCCAGCGAGGACGACGATGCCCGCACCTACACCACCTTCGCCAACGCGCTGCGCGAGCGCTTTCCCGCATCGGCCCTCGTCTTCGCCGACATGGCGGAGGAGGAGCATGAGCATCGCCGCCGCCTGACCGAGGCCTATCGCCGCAAATTCGGCGACTTCATCCCGCTGATCCGCCGCCATGACGTCACTGGCTTCGTCAAGCACCAGCCCGCCTGGCTGATGCAGCATAGGGCGGTCGACACGATCCGCCAGCGCGCCGAGGTGATGGAGCTCGAGAACTACCGCTTCTACCGCCAGGCGGCGGAGCGCAGCGCCGATCCCGACATCCGAAAGCTCCTCCTCGATCTCGCCGCTGCCGAGAAGCAGCATGAATCGCTGGCCGCCCGCCTCGAGGCGAAGCATCTCACCCCCGATGCCCTGACCTCCGAGCTCGAGGCTGAGCGCCGGCTGTTCCTGCTGCAGGTCGTCCAGCCCGGTCTCGTCGGATTGATGGACGGCTCGGTGTCGACGCTTGCACCCTTGTTCGCCGCCGCCTTCGCCACCCACGACACCTGGCAGACCTTCCTGGTCGGCACCGCAGCCTCGCTCGGCGCCGGCATCTCCATGGGCTTGGCCGAGGGCCTGTCGGATGACGGCAAGCTCACCGGCCGCGGCCATCCGCTGATCCGCGGCCTCGCCACCGGCATCATGACCACGGTCGGCGGCCTCGGCCATGCGCTGCCCTATCTCATCCCGCATTTCTGGACCGCCACGATCATCGCGACGATCATCGTCTTCATCGAGCTCTGGGCGATCTCCTGGATCCGCTACCGCTATATGGACACCCCCTTCCTGCGCGCCGGCGCGCAGATCGCCCTTGGCGGCGTGCTGGTCTTCCTCACCGGCATCCTGATTGGCAGCGCTTGAGAGGGGCTACAACAACCCCCGCGCCTGCGCCTGCCGGCGCAGCGGCTCGATCGGGCGGGCGCCGAAATGGGCGATGATCTCCGCCGCCGCAAAGGTGCCGAGGCGGGCGCTGTCGAGGAGGCTCATGCCGCGGCAGAGGCCGAACAGAAAACCGGCCGCATAGAGATCGCCGGCACCGGTGACATCGACGACCTCCTCGACCCTGATCGCGGGCACGGCATGCGTCTCCTCGCCGGCGATGATCACCGAGCCCGCGGCGGAGCGCGTCAGGGCGATGAGCGGGCAATGGCGGCGGGCTTCGGCGATCAGCCCATCCAGCGCGTCGCGTTGGAACAGCGTCCGCGCCTCCGCCTCATTGGCGAAGAGCACATCGACGCCGGAGTCGATCAGCTGCAGGAAGTCGGCGCGGTGGCGGGCGACGCAGAACGAATCGGAGAGCGTCAGGGCAACGCGGCGGCCGGCGTCGCGGGCGATCGCCGCCGCCTTCTCGAAGGCCTGCTTGGCTTCGGGACGGTCGAACAGATATCCCTCGAGATAGAGGATCGAGGCGGCGGCGACCTCCTCCTCGACAATGTCCGCCGGCCCGATCAGGGCGCTGGCGCCGAGGAAGGTGTTCATGGTGCGTTCGCCATCCGGCGTGACCGCGATGAGGCAGCGGCCGGTGGCCGGGCCATCGGGGCTGCCGGGCATGGTGTAGCGGACGCCGGTTGCCCGGATGTCATGGGCGAAGACGGCGCCCAGCTGATCGTCGCGCACCTTGCCGAGAAAGCCGGCGGCGCCGCCGAGCGAGGCCACGCCTGCCACCGTGTTGGCGGCAGAGCCTCCCGACACCTCGATGGCCGGGCCGAAGGCACCATAGAGACGCTCGGCCTCTGCCTCGTCGATGAGACGCATGCTGCCCTTGGCGAGCTGCCAATCGGTCAGGAAGGCTTCCTCGACACGGGCCAGGACATCGACAATGGCATTGCCGATGGCAAGGACATCGAGAGTTGCGGGGTGGCAGGCCGTCTCCATCATGCTCTGCAGCCTATTGGCATTGCCGGAGCGCGACAATCCTTGCCTCACGGATGTTCCGCCACTATCTCAGGCGCGGCGTTCACGAGGAGGATTTTTCGGCCGATGCTCGATGCTGCCCTGCGATCGCTGCGGGACGTGCTGTCCCGCGACTTCCGCGGCATTCTGTGGAAGGCGCTCGGCCTGACGCTGCTGCTCTTCGTGGCGATCTTCGTTGCGGTCGAGACTCTGCTGTCGATGTTTGCCGGCTTTCCGTGGCCATGGCTCACCACGGTGCTGTCGATCATCACCGGGCTCGGTCTGATCGCCGCCTTCTTCTTCGTGATGGCGCCGGTCACCGCGATGTTCGCCGGCATCTTCCTCGATC
>JBKOZY010000131.1:0-2998 GCA_046726135.1 Pseudomonadota bacterium
GTTTTACCTCTAGTCCGTGACGGGCTTTGTAGCGGAGATCGTCATAGAGGTCCTCGGCCCATCTCACTGCGTCTGCCAGTGCGGTTCGCTTGCTCGATTTGACGATGTAGCCCTTTGCGCCTTCGACCTTCAGCCTCGCATGAAAGGTCGGATTTGCGTTGCGCGTATAGAGCGTGATTCGCCCATCACGCAGCACATGTTTTTCGCCGTAGGACACTGTCGAACCGCCGGACTTTGTCACGCACCTGTCAAGAACGTGAACAGGTACCACTTACACCAGAGACGTTTGTCAACGATTTGTCAACGGAAAACTATCCGCCGTCTTTCGTTTAAGCTTATGATATTACAATGTTTTTTAGAGCATCGACTTACTACATCGAGAACTGGTCGCTGATGCTCGATCTCTTCATCCTCGCAGCGACACCCTTTGCGCTGCTCAAGAGCGACAATGCGTATTAGCGTTGAGGCCGCAGTGCCGCTTCGACTCCTACAGGACGCGATGCTGTGGATATTCATCGCCTCGGGCTGCCTCGCTTTCATCGAGCCGTCGCCCTATGAGATGCTGTTTCCGCTGCTCGTGCTTGTGTTCCTGCCGTTCGGCCTGCGCCTGACTGGCGCGGCAGCTCCGCTCGTTGTTTTCCTGTTGCTCTACAATCTCGGCGGCGCGGCGAGCCTCGTCCCCTATCTCGGCGATGATGTCGGCGGACGGTTCGTCGCCATCTCCTTCTTCATGGCGCTCAACGCCGTCCTCTTCGCGGCGCTCATTGCGGAGGATACGGCGCGGCGAATGCGGATCATCCGCAGCGCCTGGATCATGGCCGCGCTCCTCGCCTCGGTGCCGGCGATCCTCGGCTATTTCGATGTCGCCGGCAAGGCCGGCAAGTTCGCGCCTATCGGCCGCGCCCAGGGCACCTTCAAGGACCCCAACGTCTACGCAACCTTCCTCGCCGCGCCGATCGTCTTTCTCGTGCAGTCGCTGATGACCGGCACCGCTCGCCGGCCGCTCCTGTCGACGGCGGTGCTGCTCGTCTTGCTTGGCGGCTTGTTCCTGTCCTTCTCGCGCGGCGGCTGGGGGGTCGCCGCCGGCTCGGTCCTCGTCATGGCGGGACTGACTTTCATCACCACGCTCGACTTCAGGTTGCGCAGCCGGCTTCTGATCTCGACCGTGATCGGCGCGCTGTTGGTGGTGGCGCTCACCGCCCTTGCGCTGACGATCGAGCCGGTCCGGGAAATCTTTGTCGAGCGCTGGAGCCTCCATCAGAGCTATGATGTCGGCGAGACCGGCCGCTTCGCGAATCAGCTCAATGCCATCCCGATGCTTCTCGAAAGCCCGAATGGCCTTGGTCCGCAGCGCTTCTATCTGACCTTCGGCAGCGACCCCCATAATGTCTATGTCAATGCCTTTGCCTCTTATGGCTGGCTCGGCGGGCTTGCCTATCTCCTCCTCATCGCGGCGACATTGAGCACCTGCTGGAGGATCGTGCTCACCCCGTCACCGTGGCGGACCCATGCCATTGCCGTCGCCGCACCGCTCCTCCTGATCGTCATCCAGGGCATGCAGATCGACACCGACCACTGGCGCCATTTCTATCTGCTGCTCGGTCTCGCCTTCGGGCTGCTCAGTGCGACTTGCCGTCGGACGACCCGCTTTCAAACTCCCGCTCGAGCTTTGTCTCGAGCTCTACCAGGTCGTTGGGGAGCGGCATCCCCATGGCACGCATCTGGGCCAGTTTCTCCCGGATGAGCTCGTAGAGCTCATGTTTGTCCTCGGGCTGGTCCTCGAGCTCGGTGAGCAGTGCCCCGATCTGCGCCTTCAATTCCTCAAACGCCATGGAGATCTCTCCTGCTTGACATGGGAGCCCGCCTCTCCCTGAAAATGGAGCATGATGCTCTAGGGACCGAAAACACCACGCGAACACCTCCAATGGCAATCAATTTCCGGCATCAGGAGATCATCTCGCTGGCGCGCCAGCTGGGGCGGGTGACCGTCGAGGAGCTTGCCACGCGCTATGGGGTCACGCCACAGACCATTCGCAAGGACCTTAACGAGCTGTGCGACCAGCGCATCCTGACCCGCACCCATGGCGGGGCCATTCTCGCATCGGGGGTGGAAAATGTCGCCTATGAAGCACGCCGCAAGATGGCGGAAGCGGAAAAGCAGCGCATTGCCGCCCGCGCCGCCGCGCTCATTCCCAACCATTCGTCGCTGTTCATCAATATCGGGACAACCACCGAGGAGGTGGCGCGACACCTGACCCGCCATGAGGGTCTGCTCGTCATTACCAACAACATCCATGTCGCCAGCATCCTGATGCCCGCGCCGGGGATCGAGGTGATCCTGGCCGGCGGGCTGCTGCGCCGGACCGATGGCGGAATCGTCGGCGAGGCGGCCATCGACCTCATCCGCCAGTTCAAGGTCGATCATGCGGTGATCGGCGTCTCCGCTATCGACGAGGAAGGGGCGCTGCTCGATTTCGATTATCGCGAGGTGCGGGCCGCCCAGGCGATCATCGAAAACGCCCGCAAGGTCATCCTGGTCGCCGATTCCATCAAATTCACCCGTTCGGCGCCGGTCCGGATCGCCCATATTTCGGAGATCGATATTTTCGTCACCGACCGCGCGCTGCCGGAGCAGGTCGCGACCGCCTGCCGAAAAAGCGAGGTTCAGGTCGAGGTCGTGACCGGTCCTGAGGGACAGCAGGAACTGCCGCTGGATTGACCCCGGCCGTTTCCATTTGCATTTCGGTTATTTTCATATAGCGTGAGTTCACTCGCAGGACGCACGCGCTTTCCTTCGCAAAAGCAAAAAATCGAAACCAGCTTTGTTGCGCTTGCGAGGGGGAGGATAAGACGTCGAACGCGTCCTACGATCTCGCGGTGATCGGCGGCGGGGTGAATGGCTGCGGCATTGCGCGTGACGCCGCCGGCCGGGGCTTGCGGGTCATCCTGTTCGAGCAGACCGATCTCGCCGGTGCCACCTCCTCGGCATCGACCAAGC
>JBKOZY010000132.1:0-2742 GCA_046726135.1 Pseudomonadota bacterium
GCATTCCCCTGATCCAGGTCGACGATATGGTCGATATTCAGCTCGCCCAGCAGATCAGCCAGATCTCGGGTGTCGCCCAGGTCACGATCGGCGGTCAGCAGAAGCCTGCCATCCGCATCCAGATCGACCCCCAGAAGCTGGTGGCGAAGGACATGTCGCTCGAGGATGTCCGCACCCAGCTGGCGCTTGCCACCGTCAACAACCCCAAAGGCAACTTCGATGGGCTGACCCGCAGCTACACCGTCTATGCCAACGACCAGCTGACCAGAGCCGAGGACTGGAACGATGTCATCCTGGCCTACAAGGATGGTGCGCCGCTGCGCATTCGCGACATCGGCGTCGCGGTTGCCGGGCCGGAGGACACCAAGCAGGCGGCCTGGGCCAATGGCCAGCGCGGCGTCTTCCTGGTCGTCTTCAAGCAGCCGGGGGCGAATGTCATCGACACCGTCGACAAGATCATGCAGGCGCTGCCGCGCCTCACCGCATCCCTGCCGAAGGGCATCCATATCTCCATTCTGAGCGACCGAACGCAGACCATCCGCGCTTCGGTCCGGGACGTTCGATTCACGCTGCTGTTGACCATCGCGCTGGTGGTCGGCGTGATCTTCGTCTTTCTGCGCAACGTGTCGGCCACCCTCATCCCGAGCGTCGCCGTGCCGCTGGCACTGCTTGGCGCCTGCGGCCTCATGTGGCTCGCCGGCTATACGCTGGACAATCTGTCGCTCATGGCAATGACCATCTCGGTCGGCTTCGTCGTCGACGACGCGATCGTCATGCTCGAGAACATCACGCGCTATGTCGAAAAGGGAATGAAGCCGGTGCAGGCCGCGTTCAAGGGCGCCGGCGAGATCGGCTTCACCATCATCTCGATCAGCATCTCCCTCGTTGCGGTGTTGATACCGCTGCTCCTGATGAGCGGCATCATCGGCCGGCTGTTCCGCGAATTCGCCGTCGTGCTGGCGATGACCATCGCCGTCTCCGCCTTCGTGTCGCTCACCCTGACGCCGGTGATGGCCTCGCGCTTCCTGCGACAGGCCGACGAGACTCGTCACGGCCGCCTCTATGCGCTGAGCGAGCGCGGCTTCAACGCCATGCTGCACGGCTACGAGCGCGGCCTCGATCTCGTATTGCGTCACCGCTTCATCACACTGCTCGTCTTTTTCGCCACCGCCGCCCTGTCGGTGTGGCTGTTCATCATCATTCCCAAGGGCTTCTTTCCCCAGCAGGACACCGGCCTCATCACCGGCATCTCCGAGGCGGCCCAGGATGTCTCCTTTGCCAAGATGCAGAAATTTCAGGAGAAGCTCGGCGCCGTTGTCCAGCGTGATCCCGACGTCGCAAGCGTCGCCATGGCGATCGGCGGAACGGGAAATGCCCTCAACACCGGGCGGATGTATATAACGCTGAAGCCCCGCGATAGGCGCCGGAGCAACGCTTTCCAGATCATCGATCGGCTGCGCCCGCAGCTCGAGAAGGTCGAGGGTGCGCGGCTGTTCCTGCAGGCCGCCCAGGATGTGCGCCTCGGCGGCCGTGCCTCCCGGACCCAGTTCCAATACACGCTCCAGGACTCCGACCTGAAGGAGTTGAATGACTGGGCGCCGAAGATCCTCGACAAGCTGAAGACTCTGCCGGAGCTGCGCGACGTTGCCACCGACCAGCAGTCGCTCGGCACCACGCTCACCCTCGACATCAATCGCGACAGCGCCTCGCGTTTCGGTATCACCCCGCAGCTGATCGACGACACCCTCAACGACTCGATCGGCCAGCGCCAGGTCGCGCAATATTTCACCCAGCTCAACAGCTACCACGTCATATTGGAGATAACGCCGGAGCTCCAGGGCACGCCGGAAAGCCTCGACCGCACCTACATCAAGTCGCCGACCACCGGCCAGCAGGTGCCGATGGCGACGTTCTCACGCTGGACGACCGTGCCGGTCGCGCCCTTGTCGATCAGCCATCAGGGTCAGTTCCCGGCCATCACCATCAGCTTCAACCTGGCGCCGAATGTCGCGCTCGGCCAAGCCGTCGATGCCATCAACCGCGCCAGGGCCGAGCTTGGCTTGCCGGGAACCCTCAATGGCAGCTTCCAGGGCAACGCCCAGGCATTTCAGGACTCGCTGAACTCCGTCCCGCTTCTCATCGTCGCTGCCTTGGTGGTCGTTTATCTGATCCTCGGCGTTCTCTATGAGAGTTACATTCATCCCCTCACCATCCTGTCGACCCTGCCGTCGGCCGGCGTCGGCGCGCTCGCTCTGCTGCTTCTTTCCGGCTACGAGTTCAACCTCATCGGACTGATCGGCATCATCCTGCTCGTCGGCATCGTCAAGAAGAACGGCATCATGCTTGTCGATTTCGCCATCGTCGCCGAGCGCGAGCAGAACCTCTCGAGCGAGGAGGCGATCCGCCGCGCCGCGCTTCTGCGCTTCCGCCCGATCATGATGACCACCATGGCAGCACTGCTGGCCGGCGTCCCGCTGATGCTTGGCACCGGCACCGGCTCCGAGCTCCGCCAGCCGCTCGGCGTCGCCATGATCGGTGGCTTGATCCTGAGCCAGGCGCTGACCCTGTTCACCACGCCGGTGATCTACATCTATCTCGACAAGCTATCCAACTGGCTGTCCGGCGGACCAGGCCAGGAGGCCGGCACCATGACCGATGACGAGGACGTCGTGTCGCTCCCCAAGGCCGCCGAGTAGCAGGGCTATTTGAGTCGCTGGACTTTGGTGAGCTCGCCGCTCGACG
>JBKOZY010000133.1:0-5661 GCA_046726135.1 Pseudomonadota bacterium
GTCACCATCAGCGCCGCCCTGTCGCTGGTCGAGGAGTCGAATGCCAGCATCGCCGAGCGGGTGTGGCGCGATATCGCGCAGGCGCTCGGCCGGCAGGGCGCGCCGATACCCAAGGTCCGGGTGATCAAGGAGCATCGGGCCACGTTCCTGGCGACGCCCGAGCAGAATGCGCGACGCCCCGGCGCGAAAACCGCCCTCAGCAATTTCCTCCTCGCCGGCGAGTGGATCGACACCGGCCTTCCCACAACCATTGAGGGCGCCATCCGCTCCGGTCAGGCAGCGGCGGCCATGATAAATGGCTGAACCAATGCTTGCTGCAGCGCAGCAAATATGGAAATTATAGCGTGCAACGACCACTTCTACCGGAACTGGAATCTTGACCTTTCAGCAGAATCCTCATCGATGACGGCGAGCCCCGGCGTGCTTCACATGGCCGAGATCTCCGCCCCGCCGGCACTGGCGGCGCATGCCCGCGACATTGCCGCCCAGACCGCCGAGGCGCTCGCCGCCCTGCAAAGGCCGGACGGGCATTTCGTCTTCGAGCTCGAGGCCGACGCGACCATCCCGTCCGAATACATTTTCCTCAACCGTTTCCTCGGCGTGACCGAGCCCGAGCGCGAGGCCGACCTTGCCGCCTATATCCGCTCGGTCCAGAGCGAGAGCCATGACGGGTGGCCGCTGTTTCATGGCGGCAAGTTCAACATGTCATGCTCGGTCAAGGCCTATTACGCGCTGAAGATGGTCGGGGACTCGCCGGACGCCCCGCATATGGCGCGGGCCCGGGCGGCCATATTGGCCAATGGCGGTGCCGAGACCTCGAATGTGTTCACCCGCTACAGCCTGGCGATCTTCGGCCAGCTGCCGTGGCGCGGCGTGCCGGCCATGCCGGTCGAGCTGATGCTGATGCCGCAGTGGTTCCCGGTCAATATCTGGCGCTTCTCCTATTGGTCGCGCACGGTGATCGCGCCGCTCCTGGTGGTCGCCGCCATGCGTGGGCGGGCCCGCAATCCCGGCGGGGTCGACTGCCGCGAGCTGTTCGCGACCCCGCCGGAGCAGATCCGCCAATGGCACCACAACCCGACCGGCAAGCGGTGGGGCGAGTTCTTCCTCAAGCTCGACCGGGTGCTGCAGCCGCTCGAGCGGCATGTTTTCCCGCGTCTGCCGGCGCGCCAGCGGGCGATCAAGGCGGCTCTCGACTTCATCTCGCCGCGCCTTAATGGCGAGGACGGGCTTGGCGCCATCTTCCCTGCCATGGCCAATTCGGTCATGGCCTTCGACCTCCTCGGCATGGACCACGCCGATCCGCGCTTCGTTGAGGCGCTGCTCTCGGTGCGGCAGCTGGTGGTCGCGGCGCGGCAGCCCAGCGACGACCGGCCGCGCTATTGCCAGCCCTGCATGTCGCCGGTGTGGGATACGGCACTCGCCACCCATTCCTTGCTCGAGGCCGGCCTCGAGCCCGCCGACCGGCGCATCCGCACCGCCTGCGAGTGGCTGGCGGAGCGGCAGATCCTCGACGTCAAGGGCGACTGGGCGGCGCAGGCCCCCGATGTCGCGCCGGGCGGCTGGGCGTTCCAGTACCGCAACGACTTCTATCCCGATGTTGATGACACCGCCGTGGTCGGCATGCTGCTGCACCGGGTCGACGCCGCCCGTTATGGCGAGAATATCGCCCGCGCCGCCCGTTGGATCGAGGGCATGCAGAGTGCCAATGGCGGCTGGGGCGCGTTCGACAAGGACAACAATGTCGACTTCCTGAACTCGATTCCCTTCGCCGATCACGGGGCGCTGCTCGATCCGCCGACCGTCGATGTGACCGCCCGCTGCATCTCCTTCCTGTGCCAGATCGGCCATCGCGCCAGCCACCCGACGGTCAGCCGCGGCATCGATTTCCTCAAGGCCGAACAGGAGGCGGACGGCTCGTGGTTCGGCCGCTGGGGCACCAATTATGTCTATGGCACCTGGTCGGCGCTGTGCGCCCTCAATGCGGCCGGCGAGGACATGCAGGCGCCGTGGATCCGGCGGGCCGTCGACTGGTTGATCGCCCGGCAACAACCGGATGGCGGTTGGGGCGAGGATGGCGCCACCTATTGGCCGGCCGAGCGCAATGCCGCCTCGGTGTCCACCGCATCGCAGACGGCCTGGGCAGTTCTCGGGCTGATGGCGGCCGGCGAGGTCGAGACCGAGGCGGTTGCCCGCGGTATCCGCCATTTGGCGGACGGCAAGCGCTCCGGCGCCCACTGGGCCGAGGAGGAATATACCGCGGTCGGCTTCCCGCGCGTGTTCTACCTCAAATATCACGGCTATTCGGCGTATTTCCCCACTTGGACGCTGGGGCGCTATGCGCGCCTGATGCGCGGCAATTCGAGGCTTGTCAATTTCGGGATCTAGCGCATAACCCCTGCGAGGCGGCAAATGGCTACTAAGAAGTTGGTTCATGGCGCCGAGATTTCGGTTATAAGTCAAAGTAGCGGAGAGTGATTCCTGCGGGGGAATTGGGGACAGCATGTGCGCGAGCTGCGCCGCGCGACGCCGGGTTGGCGTCGTAACCGGTCTTGCGATGGAAGCCCGGATCATCGCCAGGGCGGCCAATGAAGGCGGCCATCACCGTCCGCATCTCAAAATTGCCGGGCCCGGCGCACCGACCGCGCAGGCCACCGTCGACCGCCTGATCGCCGAGGGCGCCGAGGCCATCCTGAGCTTCGGCCTTGCCGGCGGTCTCGATCCCAGCATTCCCCCTGGTGCGCTGATCGTCCCGGAAGGCGTGCTGCTGCCGGATAATGACGGACTGAAGGTCCTGGAAACCGACCGGCGCTGGCGCAATCGGCTGGTCAATCTCCTGTCGTCGGGTAGCGAGGTCCGCGAGAGTCCCCTGCTCTGCTCGTTCGAGCCGGTGCTCGGCGTTGCCGACAAGGCCAAGCTCCATCAGGACAGCGAGGCCGGCGCGGTCGACATGGAATCGGCGCTGATCGCCCGCGCCGCCGCCAATCGCGGCGTGCCCTTCCTGGCGCTGAGAGCGGTGTCGGACTGCGCCGCCACCGCCATTCCGGCGGCCGCCGCCGCCGCCATGACCCAGGGCGGGCGGCTCAATATCTGGCCGATCATCGTCGCGCTCGCCACCGGCCAGCTCAATCTGTTCGATCTTCTGCATGTCGGCCAGCAGTCGCAGCTCGCCGCCGAAAATCTGAGCCGCGCCGTCCACGCCGCTCTGCCGGCTTTCTCGCTGGCATGAGGGAAGTTAAGGCAGTCGGCATTAGGCAGTCGGCAGGCGAGCGCAGTTCACTGCCTACTGCCTCACCGGGCCCTACTCCGCCGCCTCGCGCTGAACCGGGGTGTGGATGTCCGCCAGAACTTGCGCCACATGCCGCTCATGCAGGCCGTAATCGGCCTTGCGCTGATGCGTCATGTCGATCTCGGGCGCCATCGGTCCGGTAAGACGCGGGCCCCGCAGGCCGACCATCAATGCCTTCAGCGGATGGGCCAGCGCATCCATCGCTGCGGTCGGCTCATAGCCGCAATGGGCCATGCAGTTAGCGCATTTCTCATAGCGGCCGGTGCCGTAGCTGTCCCAGTCGGTCCCCTCCATGAGCTCGCGGTACGACTTGGCGTAGCCCTCACCGAGCAGGTAGCACGGCTTCTGCCAGCCAAAGACATTGCGCGTCGGCATGCCCCAGGGGGTGCACATGTATTCCTGGTTGCCGGTGAGAAAATCGAGGAACAGCGCCGAGTGAGACAGCAGCCATTTCTTGCCCTCGCCCCGGCGGAAGACTTCGCGAAACAGTTCCTTGGTGTTGCGGCGGTTGAGAAAATGGTCCTGATCAGGAGCGCGCTCATAGGCGTAGCCAGGCGAGATCGAGACATTCACCCCAAGCTCGGTAGTGAAATCGAGGAACGCGGCGATCTTCTCCGGCGCATGGCCCTCGAAAATGGTGGCATTGGCATTGACCTGGAAGCCAGCCGCCTTGGCCGCCTTGATCGCCGATACCGCGCGGTCGAACACCCCCTGCTGGCACACGGCACGATCATGATGCTCGCGCAAGCCATCGAGATGGATCGAGAAAAACAGATAGGGAGAGGGCTTGAACAGGTGCAGCTTCTTCTCCAGGAGCAGCGCATTGGTGCACAGCGACACGAATTTCTTCTTGTCGACGATACCGGCGACGATCTCGTCGATTTCCTTGTGAATCAACGGCTCGCCGCCGGGAATGGCGACGATCGGGGCGCCGCATTCATCGACCGCATCAAGGCACTCCTTAACGGTCAGGCGCTTGTCCAGAATGGGTCGCGGATAATCGATCTTGCCGCAGCCGGCGCAGGCCAGGTTGCAGCGGAACAGCGGCTCCAGCATCAGGACGAGGGGGTAGCGCGTTCGGCCCATCAGACGCTGCTTGACGATGTAAGCGCCGACGGCAAGTTGTTGTTTCAGAGGTACGGCCACTATCGATTCCTTATCTGGGTGGTCGGAAATTGGCCCCCACGAGGTTACCGTTAGGGGGTTCATCCGGCGAGGTCAAGCGCGCGTCCCGTCGCGCGCATGACCCGAACGTGCCCAACGCAGTGCACAAGCACTTGGTTGCATGCCCCGGAAACCACTCATGAAACCTGTTTGCGGCGGCGCAGCAATCCGCCGATGTCGTCCATGATGGTGTACATGGCCGGGACGAAGAGGAGCGACAGCAGCGTCGACAGGACGAGGCCGCCAATGACCGCCACCGCCATGGGCGAGCGGAACTCGCCGCCCTCCCCGAGCCCGAGGGCGCCGGGGAGCATGCCGGCCACCATGGCGATGGTGGTCATGATGATCGGCCGCGCCCGCTTGTGCCCGGCGTCGATCAGCGCCGACACCCGGTCATAGCCGCGGCGCACCGCCACCATGGCGAAGTCGACGAGCATGATCGCGTTCTTGGTGACAATGCCGACCAGCATCAGCAGGCCGATGATCACCGGCATATCGAGCGGCTTGGAGAAGATGAGGAGCGCGAACACCGCGCCGGCGATCGACAGCGGCAGAGATGCCAGGATGGTGATCGGCTGCATGACGCTGCGGAAGAGTATGATCAGGATGATCAGCACCGCCGCGACGCCCAGGGCCATTGCAATGCCGAAGCTCACAAAGGTCTCGCGCATGGTCTCGGCATCGCCCGCCTCGACGACCGACACGCCGGGAGGCAAGTTCTTGACTACCGGCAGCCCATGGATCGCCGTGAGCGCATCGCCGAGCGACACGCCATCGGCCAGATCCGCCTCGACCGTCACCACCCGATTGCCGTCGCGCCGGTTGAGAGTGATCGGGCCTTCCGCCACGGTGGCATCGGCGAGCTTGTCGACCGAGATTCGCTTGTTGTCCTTGGCGTCGATGAACAGCGCCTGGAACAGCCGCTTGTCGAAGTTCTCCGCCGATCCGGCGCCGCCGGCATCGATCGACAGGCGAACGTCGATCACCTCGCCGGAGGGATCGCCGACCGGGATCGCCGCCGCGGTATCGCCGATGGTGCCGATGCGGATCGTCTCGAAGATGGCATCGCGCGACACGCCATTGGCGGCGAGCTGATCCTGCTTGACCCGGACTCTGAGTTCCATGTGCTCGGGTGCGGCATTGGCGAGGACGTTCTTCACCTCCTTGAGCTGGCTCGCCTGGCGCTCGATCTCGCGCGCCGCCTGGGC
>JBKOZY010000134.1:0-8285 GCA_046726135.1 Pseudomonadota bacterium
GCAATAGGCAATAGGCAATAGGCAATAGGCAGTAGGCAATAGGCAGTAGGCAGTAGGCAGTGGTGAAGGGCGCGCACTTCACTGCCTATTGCCTAATGCCTAATGCCCTATTCCCGCCCACTCTTGTCACCGATGTCGACCACCTGGATCGGCACATTGACGGTGCCTGACTGACGCTGCACCTTGAGCGACACGGTGTCGCCGATCTTGGCCTTCTCGAGCGCCTCGGTGAAATCCGAGAGCCGGCTCACCGGCTGGTCATCGACCGCGACGATGACGTCGCCCAGGCGTCCCTGCTGCTCGTCGATCCCCTGGAGCCCGGCGCGCTCGGCCGGCGATCCGGGCACCACCTGCTCGACGATCAACCCGTGAACGCCGGCCTGGGTGGCAAGCTGCTCGTCGCCCACCGTGATGCCGATGCCGGGGGTGGGGACGCGCCCCTTGCCGATCAGCTCGGGAACGATGCGGTTCACCACCTTGGTCGGTATGGCAAAGCCGATGCCGGCGTTGGCGCCCGAGGGCGAGAATATTGCCGTGTTGACGCCGATGAGCCGGCCGGCCGAGTCGAGGAGCGGACCGCCGGAATTGCCGGGATTGATCGCCGCATCCGTCTGGATGACATCGGCGAGCTCGCGCCCCTCGGCGGTCGGCAGCCGCCGCTTCAGCGCGCTGATGATGCCGGTGGTGAGGGTCTGGTCGAGGCCGAACGGATTGCCGATGGCAAAGGCCCATTGGCCGACCTTGAGGTCGTCCGAGTCGCCGAGGGTGATCGGTGGCGGCAGCCGCGAGCCGCCGCTGACGCGCAGCACTGCCAGATCGTAATTGGGGGCGCGCCCGACCAGCTCGGCGCGGTAGACGTCGCCTCTCGCCATGCGCACCGCGATGCGGCTGGCGCCCTGCACCACGTGGTTGTTGGTGACGATATGGCCGGCATCGTCCCAGACGAAGCCGGTGCCGGTGCCGCCTTGGCCGCCACGGTTGCCGGCGACGACCTGCACAACCGATGGGGCGACGGTCTGGAATAGCGTGACCGCGGTCTGCTCGGCCGGTGCAAGCTCGCCGCGCGGCGTGATGACCCTCGGCTCGCCCCGCGTGAACACCAGCCGGTCGATCCAGGGTTCCGCGACATAGATGGCGATCAGTGCGATCAGCACGACCAGCAGGATACGCATGAGACGATCGGACATGGAGAGCTCCAAAGCAGCGAAGGTAGATGTAGGAAGCGAACCGGCGCAGCGCTACCTACCATTCGCCGTCAAAGCATGTCGGCCTTCCAGATGCGGTCGGCATATTCGCGAATCGCCCGGTCGGCGGAGAAACGCGACATTGCGGCGACATTGCGCACCGCCTTCTCGGCCCATACCGTCGGCTCGAGCCACAGCTGGTCGGCGCGGATATTCGCCGAGCGATAGGCAGGGAAATCGGCCAGCACCATATAGTGGTCGCCGCCGCGCAGCAGCGAGTCGACGATCGGCCGAAAGCGCCCGGGATCATCGGGCGAGAACTCGCCGATGGTGATCTGATCGAGCGCCCGGCGGATCGGCTCGTGCTGGAGATAATATTCATAAGGCACATAGCCCTGGCGCCTGAGCTCCTTCACCTCATCGACGGTCAGGCCGAAGATGAACAGGTCCTGCTCGCCGACCGCGGCGGCGATCTCGATATTGGCGCCGTCATAGGTGCCGACGGTGAGCGCACCGTTGAGGGCGAGCTTCATGTTGCCGGTGCCCGAAGCCTCGGTGCCGGCGAGCGAGATCTGCTGCGACAGATCGGCGGCCGGCATCAGCATCTCGGCGAGCGACACATTGTAGTTCGGCAGGAACACGAATTTGAGGTAGCGATTGGTGAGCGGATCGGCATTGACCCGGGCCGCCACGTCGCAGGCGAGCTTGATGATGAGCTTGGCGAATTGATAGGCGCTGGCCGCCTTGCCGGCCATGATCACGGTGCGCGGGGCATAGAAGCGATGGGGATCGTCGCGCAGCATGTTCCACCTGGCAACGACTCCGAGAATGTTGAGCAATTGCCGCTTATATTCGTGAATCCGCTTGACCTGCATATCGAACATGGTCGTGGGATCGATGCTGAGGCCGGTGCGCTCGACCACCAGCCGCGCCAGCCGCTCCTTGTTGGCGCGCTTCGCCGCGAGAAAGCGATCGCGAAAACCGGCATCGGCGGCAAAGCCCTTGAGATCGGCGATCTCGTCGAAATTGCCGCGCCAACTCTCGCCGATCGCCTCATCGATCAGCGACGACAGGCGCGGATTGGACTGCATCAGCCAGAGCCGCGGCGAGATGCCGTTGGTGACATTCTCGAAGCGGTCGGGCCACAAGGCGGCATAGTCGGGGAACAGCCGCTCGGCGAGCAGCGCGCTGTGCAGAGCCGAAACGCCATTGACCTTGTGGCTCGCCACCACCGACAGGCGGCCCATATTGACCCGCGGCATGACATTGCGCTCGACGATGCGGGTGCGGTCGAGGAAACTCTCGTCCACCTGCCGGTTGCGCCGGAGATCGGCGACGAATCGCCGGTCGATCTCCTCGATGATCTCGAGATGGCGCGGCACGATCCGTTGCAGCGTGTCGCAGGCCCACACTTCCAGCGCCTCGGGCATCAAAGTGTGGTTGGTGTAGGTGAAGGTCCGCTGGGTGATCCTCCAGGCATCGTCCCACTCGATGCCATGCTCATCGACCAGGAGCCGCATCAGCTCGGCCGGCGCCAGCGCCGGGTGGGTGTCGTTGAGGTGGATGGCCACCCGCTCCGGCATGTCGTTCAGGCTCTCCTTGCCGGCAATGAGGTCGCGCACGATGTCCTGCAGCGAGGCCGAAACGAAGAAGTGCTCCTGCTTGAGCCGGAGCTCGCGCCCTTCCTGCGTGGAATCATCGGGGTAGAGGATCCGGGTCAGCGTCTGAGCCTTGACCCGCTCGGCCGAGGCGTCGAGATAACGCCCGGCATTGAAGGCGGCGAGATCGAAAGGCTGCTGCGCCTTGGCATCCCACAGGCGGAGCGTGTTGACCGTGACATGGCCCTGGCCGGCGACCAACAGATCATGGGCGACCGCGATCACATCCTCGGTGTCCACCCAATGGGCGCGATAGCCGCGATGATGCACCTTGCCGCCGAAGCGGATGCGATAGCAGCGATCGGCGCGCACCACCTCCCAAACCTTGGCCTCGCGCGACCAGTCCTCGGGCAGCTCGAGCTGCCAGCCGGCGCGCAGCTCCTGCTTGAACATGCCATAGGCGAAGCGGATGCCGTAGCCGGTGGCCGGGACGCCGAGCGATGCCATGGAATCGAGGAAGCAGGCGGCCAGGCGACCCAGTCCGCCATTGCCCAAGGCCGGGTCCTGCTCATGGCGGATGATTTCGTCGAGATCGACCCCGAGCGCGGCAAGGGCCGCCCGGCACTCGCTCTCGAGCCCGGTCGCTGCCAAGGCGGAAGCGAGGTTGCGGGCGATCAGGAACTCCATCGACATATAGGCGACATGCTTGAGCCGCTGGCGCCTGGCGAGGGCATTGCTCTCGTGCCAGCGCTGCATCAGCACCTCGCGCACGACCTGGCTGGTCGCGGAGAACCAGTCCTCCGGCTTGGCATTCTCCGGCAGGATGCCGAGGTCGAGCTTCAACCGATCGAGGATGGTTTGCTTGAGACCGGGGCGGGCGGTGAGGCGCGGATCGCTGGTCATTGCGTGACCGTCGAGACCAGTGCCACGGGGAATTTGTCGAGCAAATCGGCGAGCGGAACGCGGCCGCCGGGTCCCAAAACCTCGCCTGTCAACTCATTGACGAAGGAAGCGCCGGCAAGGGTGGGCAGAACGATGGCGGTATCGTGCCAGCGGTGCCCTGGAATCTCCGGCCGGTCATTGCCGGCGGTCAACCGGAGCGTACGGCACGGGGCGACCGCAATGGCCCAGTCCTCGCCCGAGCGCCGCGCAAATGCGACAACACTCTCCTGCTCCGGTCCCTCGACGGGGAGCGGCAGATACTCTCCCTCGGCCATCAGAGCAGGCGCCCGCTGACGCAGCGCCAGCCCGCAGCGCAGGAGGTGCAGCTTCATGGCACCGCTTTTCCAGCCCTCGGTCATTGCACCGAGTTCCGTGATTCCGATGGATTCCACCATTGCCGCTCGTGATTCGAAGTCAATTGGCCGTCGATTGTCCGGATCGACGAAGCTCAAGTCAAAACCTTCCGAGCCCTGGTAGATATCAGGTATTCCCGGTGCGGCAAGCTTGACGAGTGTCTGGGTCAGGCTCGTCAGTGCTCCGGCGACCATCAACGGCTTGATCACGCCGGTGAAATCGCCCAGAAATTCGCCGCTCCGCGCCGGATCGAGCGCCAGCTCGACAAAGTTGCGGACAGCCTGCTCATAAGCCTGGTGCGGGGCAATCCAGGTGGTGCGCAGCTTGGCCTCGCGCACCGCCTTCTCCATGAAGTCGCCGAGGCGCTTGCGGAAGGCCGCGAGCCCGGCCGTGTCGGTTCGGTCGAGATCGAACGGCCAGGCGCCGGCGGCGGCCTGGTAGAACAGCCATTCGATATTGGGCTCGGGCGCCAGCCCCTCGGCGAGCTCGACAATGGCCGGCGCGAGCAACCCGTGCCAGCGCATCACCGCCTCGCCCCATTCGGTCGCCATCTCGCTCAAGGCGTAGAGCCGTGCCCGTGCGTCCTCGCCGCGCTTGGTGTCATGGGTGCTGGTGGTGCTGAGGCCATAGGGCTGGTTCTGCCGGCGCAGCGCCATCGCGGCATGAAACGGCTCGAGCCCCAGATCCTTCGGGTCGGGATCGCCGCCAACCTCGTTGAGCGCGATCAGCCGGTTGAGCCGGTAGAACACGGTATCCTCGACCGCCTTCGCCATCACCGCGCCGGTCGTCTGCTGGAAGCGGGTCACGAAGAGGTGCGCCGCCGCCTGATCCTCGGGGCTCGTGAAATCGAGCCGCATCAGTCGGCCGACAAAGTCGATCGTCTCCTCGTCGTCGATTTCGCGCGACGCCTTTGCCGCCACCACGGCCGCGGCGATCACTGCCTCGTCCTCGGGCGCGGCGCCGTCGACATCGACATAGGTCCGATAGAGCGGCAGGGCGGCGGCGAACTCCACAAGTGCCCGCCGCATGGTATCGGCGCCGAAATCGCGGGTCATGGGATCGCGGTCGGTCAGCGCGAGCACCATGTCCTTGAGGATGCCGAGCTCTCCCGCCAGATTGCGCCACATCATCTCGCGCTTGGCGCGGGTAATCTCGGCGGCGAAATCGGCGGGCCCGGCGAACTGCTCCCAATGCTCGTTGAGGTCGGCAAGCCCTCGAGCATCGGTGAACAGTCCGGCCAGCGCCGCGATGAACTCGTAGCCGGTGGTGCCGGCCACCGGCCATTCGGCACGAAGCGTTTCGTCGCGGCCGAGAATCTTCTCGATCACCACATAGAGGCCGTCATCGAGGCCGGTTGCCGCCTGCAGCTGATCGAGATAGCGGCGCGGATCGGCGAGGCCGTCGACATGATCGATCCTGAGGCCATGGACATCGCCGGACGCGACCAGCGACAGAGCGAGGCCATGGACGTCATCGAACACGCGCTGGCTCTCGACTCTGACTCCGACCAGATCGGCGATCTCGAAGAAGCGGCGATAGGTGAGCTGCTCGCGCGCCGCCCGCCAATGAACCAGCCGCCAGACCTGATGCTCATGCAGCTGATGGATTGCCTCGCGATCCTCAGCGATCGCCTCGGTCGCCTCGATGATCGCCGATCGCACCGCCGCTTCCTCGGCCAGCGCGGCGAGATCGCTTTTGAGCTGTGTGGAATCCTCCTGGGTGGCGACGGCAAAGCGGCGGGCGAGCGCGCCGAAGGTCGAGGGGTCGAGGCGGCCGATGATGTGGGCATAGGAGGGTGGAGCGAGCGGCAGCAGCAGCCCGCCATATTTGAAGGCGCAGCTGCCGGTCTCGGCCTCGAAGGCGAGCGAGAACGCGCCCGCGTTCAAGGCCTGGCCGTAGGAGCTTGCGAGCGCCGGCACGAGCAGCTTGCGAGCCGACCAGTCGATGTCGAAATGGTCGGCATAGGCGCTGCTGCGACCCCATTCCAGGACGTCGCGCCACCATTCGTTGCCAGGGCTCGCCCCCATGTGATTGGGAACGATGTCGAGAATGAGCTTGATGCCGTGCTGCCGCATGGTCGTGGCGAGATCGGCGAACCCTTCCATGCCGCCAAGCGCGTCGTCGAGCGCGCGATAGTCGGTCACGTCATAGCCATGGGTCGATTCCGGCGTCGCCTGGAAGATCGGCGAGGCATAAAGATGGCTGACGCCGAGTGCCTTGAGATAGGGAATGAGGCGCGCCGCCCGTCGAAAATCCATCCCCGACCGGAACTGCAGCCGGTAGGTGGCGAATAGCGCTGTCATGACGGCCTCGGCCGTTCCTCGCGAAGGGCTGCCGACACCGAGCGGAACAGCGTGTCGTCGGCGATCTGCTCGATGGTCAGCGGCAGCTTGCGACGCCAATTCGGATATTCGTAGATGGTGCCCGGCAGGTTGACCTGCTCGACGACGCCGAGCAGGTCCTCGATCTGCGCCACCAGCAACCGCGACGGCGTGCGGGCGAGCAGCCGGTGGGTGGCGTTCACCACCTCGGGGGCAATCGCGCTCGGCGGGTCGACCTCGTAGGAGCCCGGCGTCAGCCCGCCATGGAGCGCCAGAAGGTCGAGCAACATGCGCCGGTCATGAGCACGCGCCGCCTGCATCGGCTCGATCCTCTCGGGCAGCACGGTGCCGAGCTCGGCGCGCAGCGCGTTGTCGCTGCCGGCCCACCATCCGGCAAGCGTCGGCAGGTCGTGGGTCGACACGCAGGCAAGCGCCTCGGCCGGCCAGTGCGACGGCGGCCGGAAGTGCTCGCCATCGCGTTCGAACCACAGCACCCGGTAGGACTGGATGGCCGACGCCCGCATGGTGTCGCGAAAGCCGGAAGGCACGGTGCCGAGATCCTCGCCGACGATCAGGCAGCGGCAGCGATGCGAGGCATTGGCGAGGACGCCGATCATTCGTGCCAGGGGGTAGCCGACATAGCCGCCGCCGCGGGCGTCGACGCCGTTCGGAATCCAATAGAGCCGCTCCAGCGCCATGACGTGATCGATGCGAATGGCACCTGTGTGGGCCATCAGCGGGCCGATGATGTCGTCGAGCGGCGCCATGTCGCGAGCGACGAGGGTTGCCGGTGCGATCGGTGCGAGGCCCCAATCCTGGCCGTGATCGTTCAGCATGTCGGGCGGGGCGCCGATGCGCGCCGCAGGCACCACGAGGTCGCGATCGGCCCAGGTGGCGGCGCCGTCGGGGGCAGCGCCGACCGCCAGATCGAGATAGAGGCCGATGCGCATGCCGGCGGCTCTCGCGTGACGTTGGGCGGCCGCCAGCTGCTCATTGGCCAGCCATTGCAGCCAGCAATGGAAGGTGACGGCTTGCGCATTGTCGTTGGCGAAATCGCTCACCATGGTGTTGGACGGATCCTGATAGGCCGCGGGCCAGCCGTGCCAGCCGGCGGAGAAGCCTTGCGTCACCATCCATTCCGACAACGCCTCGAACAATGCGAAGCGGTGAAGAACGCGACCGGCCGCCTTGCGCCACGCATGGAATTCGGGCGGTTGTTGCACGCCCGCACGAAACAATCCCCTGAGCAGGTCGAGCTTCAAGGCATGGACCTGCGGGTAATCGATCAGGCCGGGCATGCGGAGCCCCGCCAGGAGCTGCGGCTCGAGCTCGGCCAGCATCGTTTGGCTGCCCTCGATCAGATCGATCGCGATATAGATCCAGTTGAGCATGCGGCGATCGGAGGGGGCGTAGGGGCTGAACCGGTCGGCATCTGCGGCGAACAGGGCGTGGAGCGGGTTCAAGCCGATGAAATCGGCGCCAGCGGCAGCGGCAATGTCGGCAAGCGCCGCGAGATCGGCAAAGTCGCCAATGCCGAGATTGCGCGCCGAGCGCAGGCTGTAGAGCTGGCAGCTCACGCCCCATACACGCTCATGGTCGAGCCATGACGGGAAGTAGCATCGTGCCGGCGGCTCCTGCATCGCGGCCTCAAGCGACGGCGCGGCATTCAGCGCGGCTGCCGCCTCTTCATCGCTCGATGCAGGCACGCCCATGACCGCCAGCAGCCGGCGCTTGGCGTCATCGGAGATGACCCGCCGCTCGCCAGTCTCGCTGACATAGTCGGAGAGAATTCCGTAGGCACGGGCGAGCTGGTCGAGGACCTCGCTCATGGCGCATCCGGCGCGGCGAGGCGGAACACCACCGACCATTCGGGGAGGGTTCCGCCC
>JBKOZY010000135.1:0-4494 GCA_046726135.1 Pseudomonadota bacterium
CCTGTGCTGTTCGGCACAGGGCAGGGTCGGTTCCACCCCTTGATTTGCGGCAAGCGGGTTGATACACCCCGAATTCTCCGGGTAACGCGATCGTGGCGGAATTGGTAGACGCGCTAGCTTGAGGTGCTAGTGGGTAACACCGTGGAGGTTCGAGTCCTCTCGATCGCACCAGCAGCGGCACCGCGCCTCGCCTGCCAGACGTCCCAGATGCTGTCGACCAGGGCAGGCCGGAGGAGCGCCACCGGCACCAGCCAGGGCAGGGGCCGCTCCAGAGCGTGAAGGTCCGGCATGGCGGTGGTGGCGAGGAGCCCGGCCGCCGTCACGCCCGGGAGCGCGCATTGGAAGCTCCACCCGGTCAGGTCGAGGGTGGAATTGGCGTGATCCTGGCGGAGCCGGCCCGCGGTTATCGCCCAGAAGAGCCCGGCGCCGAGACCCATCCAGTCGCCGGCATTGCGCGGCAGGGGAACGGTGTCGCCGAGGCCGAACATGGTCAGCATGCCGGCGAGCGCCAGCGCCATGGTGAAGGCCCTCACCACAGTGATCCACTGCTTGAGAACGATGGGACCGAGGAGCGCACTCCAGAGCAGCGTCATGTAGAACAGCAGCATGGCGCGGATGACGTCGGTGAAAACGACGGAAACGGCATGGAGCCCAAGGCTGAGGGCGCTCGCCAGGGAGCGGTCATGTGCCCCTTTGAGCTTTGTGTTTGACACCCCCGACGCGGGATGGCAATCGCCCGAGGACTGGCATCCAATTGACACCGACGAGAGCAGGCCGTTGATGGCGGAAAGCGCTGCGATCGAAGACATTCGCGACGAAGACGGGCTGCTCCAGCTCGAATTCGTGGCCAAGGTCCGCGCCGCCATCGCGGCTGGCGACGCCGAGGCGGTGCGCCGGCTGACGGACGACCTGCATGAGGCCGATCTCGCCGACCTCATCATGGCGCTCAACTCGGACGAGCGGGTCAGGCTGATCGAGCTGCTCGGGCGCGATTTCGACGTCGAGGCGCTGCCCCAGCTCGACGAAGCGGTGCGGGACGAGCTGATGGAGGCGCTGCCCAATCCGGTCATCGCCTCGGTGGTCGGGCAGCTCGACACCGATGATGCAGCCTATCTGATCGAGGACATGGACGAGGCGGATCAGCGCGAGATCCTCGCCGGTGTCCCGGCCGAGGAGCGCATCGCGCTCACCCGCGCCCTCGATTATCCGGAATATTCGGCCGGCCGGCTGATGCAGACGGAGTTCGTGGCGGTGCCGGCCTTCTGGACGGTCCGGCAGACGCTCGAGCATCTGCGCCGCGACACCGATCTGCCGGAGAGCTTTCTCGAGATCTATGTGGTCGACCCGGCCTTCCATCTCGTCGGCGTGGTGCCGCTCAGCCGGCTGCTCAGGGCGCCGGAGCATGCCCGCATCGCGTCGCTGATGGATGACGAGCAGCAGGTCTTCAAGGTGGACGACGACCAGGAGGATATCGCCTTCCGCTTCGAGAAATACAATCTGTTCTCGGCGGCGGTGGTCGACGAGAACAACCGGCTGGTCGGAACGCTGACCATCGATGATGTGGTCGACATCATCCAGGAGGAGGCGACGGAGGAGATCCTTCATCTCGGCGGCGTCGGTCATGAGGAGCTGACCGCCAGCGTCTGGTCGACAACCAAGAACCGCTTCGCCTGGCTTCTGGTCAATCTGGCGACGGCGATCCTGGCGTCGTCGGTGATCGCCCTGTTCGACGCCACCATTCAGCAGATGGTGGCGCTGGCCGTGCTCATGCCGATCGTCGCCTCGATGGGCGGCAATGCCGGCACCCAGACCATGACGGTGGCGGTGCGCGCCATCGCCACGCGCAATCTCGGGCGGCTCAATGCGCTCCGGGTGATCTTCAGGGAATGCGCTGTCGGGCTGGTCAACGGCCTGCTGTTCGCCGCCATCATGGGTGTCTTCGCCATCTGGTGGTTCGGCTCGGACGGCCTTGGCATCGTCATCGGCCTTGCCATGATCATCAATCTCCTGGCGGCAGCGCTCGCCGGCATCATCATCCCGCTCACCCTCGACTGGCTGGGCGTCGACCCGGCGGTCGCATCGGGTGTGTTCGTCACCACGGTGACCGATGTCGTGGGATTTTTCGCCTTTCTCGGGCTGGCGGCCTGGTGGCTGCTTTAGAGCATGATGTTGGCCGCCGCTCAGGGAAGTGCGATAACTTCAGGCTTGCCACAGGGGAGACGGTCGCAATGGCCACGAATCGCTATCCGACGCTTGATTTCGGTCTCGGCGAGACCGCCGACATGATCCGCGACAGCGTGCGCACCTTCACCGACGACCATATCGCGCCGATTGCGGCGGAGGTCGATCGCAGCAATGAATTTCCCCGGGCGCTGTGGCCGGAGCTCGGTGCGCTTGGCGTCCTCGGCATCACCGTCGAGGAGGAATATGGCGGGGCTGGCCTCGGCTATCTCGAGCACTGCGTCGCCATGGAGGAGATCAGCCGCGGCTCGGCGGCGATCGGCCTGTCCTATGGCGCTCATTCCAATCTCTGCGTCAACCAGATCCGGCGCAACGGCCGGGAGGAACAGAAGCGACGCTATCTACCGAAGCTGATCTCCGGCGAGCATGTGGGAGCGCTCGCCATGTCGGAGGCGCAGGCAGGTTCCGATGTGGTGTCGATGAAGCTGCGCGCCGAGCGCAAGGGCAGCCGTTTCGTGCTCAACGGCACCAAATTCTGGATCACCAACGGACCGGTGGCGGATGTACTGGTGGTCTATGCCAAGACCGATCCCGAGGCCGGCGCCCAAGGCATCTCGGCCTTCATCATCGAGAAAGGGTTCAAGGGGTTCAGCACGGCCCAGAAGCTCGACAAGCTCGGCATGCGCGGCTCCGATACCGGCGAGCTCGTCTTCGAGGATTGCGAGGTGCCGGAGGAGAACCTGCTCGGCCATCTCAATCGCGGGGTCAAGGTGCTGATGTCGGGCCTCGACTATGAGCGGACAGTGCTGGCGGCGGGACCGCTCGGCATCATGCAGGCGGCGCTCGATCTGGTCGTGCCTTACGTCCATGAGCGCAAGCAGTTCGGCCAGCCCATCGGCAGCTTCCAGCTGATGCAGGGGAAGCTCGCCGACATGTACACGACCATGAGCGCGGCGCGGGCCTATGTCTATGCGGTGGCCCGGGCCTGCGACCGCGGCGAAACGGCGAGGAAGGATGCGGCCGGAGCGATCCTTTACGCTGCGGAAAAAGCGACCATGATCGCGCTCGATGCCATTCAATGCCTGGGCGGCAACGGGTACATCAACGACTTTCCCACGGGGCGGCTGTTGCGCGACGCCAAGCTTTATGAGATCGGCGCCGGGACGTCGGAGATCCGGCGGATGCTGATTGGCCGGGAATTGTTCGAGGAAAGCCGGTAAATCGCAAACTTGTCGTGCCGCCAGAATGCCCGTTTTGCCCGATAGGGGAGAGACATGATACGCATGTTCATCGCCGCGACTGCCTTCGTCATCGCCACCGCGACCTCAATGGCGCTTGCCCGGGACACCGTCAGGGTCGGCGTGCTGACCTGCGTGATCGGCGGGGGAAGCGGGTACATTCTCGGCTCGATGAAGCCGCTCTATTGCGACTTCAACGGCGCCGACGGGCGGCGGGAGCGCTATCGCGGCAGCATGCGCAAATATGGCATAGACATCGGGACGACCTACGCGACCTATCTCAAATGGATCGTGTTCGCGCCCACCAACAGCTTGCGTCGCGGGGCCCTGTCCGGTTCCTATGGCGGGGCCACGGTGGAGGCGACGGTCGGCGGCGGCCTCGGAGCCAATGCCCTGATCGGTGGCTCCGAGCGTTCGATCTCGCTGCAGCCATTCAGCGCCCAGGCGCAGGTGGGCGGCGCCAATATCGCGCTCGGCGCGGCGGCAATGACCCTGCGCTATGTGAGATAGCCGGAATTGGCGCGCTCGCGCATCTGCCAGCCATCGGCGCGGCCGCCGAACCGCGACGAGAACAAAGCGACGAGCTCGACATTGTCGCGGATCGTCTCGGGCTTCGGGATCATGTTGAGGGTGACGAGCACCTGCCATGACAGGTCGCTGCGGGCGGAGGAACTCGCGACGGCATCGGCGCAATCGCTGCCCCGGCGCGACACCTCGGCGATCTCGCGGGCAGCCGCCTCGTTGGGCACCAGCGCACGAAACTCGATGGCGACCAGCTGATCGGCATCGCTCTTCGGCGCTTTCGGTGACAACCGGGCAATTTCAGCGGTTGCGGTTGCTGCCCGCTGATCCGGCAGCGACAGCTCAAGAACCGGCACCTCGTGCCCCGGTGCCTCCGCGACGGTTGCCTCCGTCGCAGGCTTCTTGGCAAGCACAGTCTTGAGGCGGCCGATCAGGCTCTCCGCCATCGTCACACTCCCATACGTCACAGAGGTTTCCCCAACCGGCCCAGTCTGCCGCAACGAGCCTAATGAAAGGTTGTCGGCAGTGGGCAAGTAGGCGGAGACATTAGGCA
>JBKOZY010000136.1:0-3586 GCA_046726135.1 Pseudomonadota bacterium
GATGACCCCGCCGGTGATGACCTCATTGTGCTCACCCTCGGCATGAACGCCGACCACGCTGATCAAACGGGAGAATCGCATCTTCGCACCACCGAGATTGACGGGCCGCATGGAAGGTGGAAACACTACCCGAATTCTTGCGGCCGAGGAGAGCCTGAGTCCGATGATCAGCGAAACGCCCGGTTCAGCGCGATCGGCATTGCAGGAATTCCTCGCCGCGCTGGAGACTGCAATCGGTCGTCGGACGGGCCGCTTCTGGCTATCTGGTGCCTGTCACTCTGACGCCGGTTCCGCGCGCAAGCAACCCGGCGGTGATCTCGTAGGACCGCAGGCGGCTCTTATGATCGAAGATCTGCGACGCGATCATCAGCTCGTCGACCCCGGTTTGCGCAATGAACGCCTCGATGGTCCGCCGCACCCGATCGCCGGACCCGATGGCGGTGCAAGCCATCACCTGATCGAGCACATTGGATTCGGCTGGCGTCAACGTCGCCCGGTAGTTGCGGACCGGCGGTTGCAGCCGGCTCGGCCGTCCGCTGCGAAGATTGACGAAGGCCTGCTGCATCGACGTCGCGATGAGCTGCGCCTCCTCCTCGCTGTCGGCCGCGAAGACATTGAACCCTGCCATCACATAGGGCTTTGCCAGTTGCTCCGACGGCTGAAAGCGCTGGCGATAGATATCGATGGCCGGCATCAACTGTGCCGGCGCGAAATGCGACGCGAATGCGAAGGGCAGTCCGAGGGCCGCTGCGAGCTGCGCGCCGAACAGGCTCGATCCCAGGATCCAGATCGGTACCTTGAGCCCGGCGCCGGGAACCGCCCGCACCAATTGGCCAGGCTCGGGATCGCGGAAATAGGCCATCAGCTCGACCACGTCATTGGGGAACTGATCGACGCTGGAATCGAGATTTCGCCTGAGCGCCCGCGCCGTCACCGGATCTGATCCCGGTGCCCGCCCAAGCCCGAGATCGATCCGTCCCGGAAAGAGCGATTCGAGCGTGCCGAACTGCTCCGCAATCACCAGCGGTGCATGGTTCGGCAGCATGATGCCGCCGGCGCCGACCCGGATCGTCGATGTTCCATCGGCAACATGGGCGATCAGCACCGCCGTCGCCGCACTCGCGATCCCCGGCATGCTGTGATGCTCGGCCAGCCAGAACCGGCGGTACCCCCAGCGCTCCGTGTGCTGAGCAAGATCGCGCGAGTTGCGGAAGGACTGCGCCGCATCGCCACCTGCAACGATCGGCGCGAGGTCAAGAACCGAGAGTGCAATCATGGCCTGTCACGGAGTGCGGGATCTTTTTCACCGGCGCGAGCTTATATGGGCGCCGGATACAAGAAAAACAGACTTCCGATGCGACTGCGGCATTTCACGACGGGAATATCCTTGGTTCTGATGGCCTTGGCGCCAGAGCCCGGTTGGTCGAAGAGCCTCGATCCCGACGCCGTCAACCAGGCCAGCTTTTCGCAGGAGGCGGCAAAAACCGTGCCCCTCATGATGAAGCTCCAGCTGCTGCTTGATCGCGCTGGCTTCTCGCCAGGGTTGATCGATGGCCGGCCGGGGTCGAACCTCACGCAAGCCATTGCCGCCTATGAGGCCGAGCATGGCCTGAAGGCGGATGGGGAGCTTGATGACGAGCTCTGGCGGATGCTTGCAGAGGCCGATACCGAGCCCGTTCTCGAGGACCATACCATCACCGATGACGAGGTTAAGGGTCCCTTCGTCAAGCACATGCCCGACAAGCTCGAGGAGATGGCGAAGCTTGACAGGCTCGGCTATGCGAGCCCGCGGGAGCTCCTGGCGGAGCGCTTCCACATCGATGAGCAGCTGCTCGTGGCGTTGAACCCCGATTCCGACCTCACCAAGGCTGGCACCAAAATCATCGTCCCGAAGCTGGCGAAGGATCGCAAGAACGCCAAGGTCGCGCGAGTCGAGGTCGACAAGAAGGAGAAGGCGGTCCGCGCCTTCGACAAGGACGGTAAGCTCATCGCCTTCTATCCCGCGACCATCGGCAGCAAGGAGAAGCCTGCGCCGGACGGCACCTACAAGGTGCGCGCCGTCGCCGAAAATCCCACCTACTACTATGATCCCGACGATCTGAGCTTCAAGGGCGTCAAGACCAAGGAGGACTTCAAGATCGCGCCGGGTCCCAACAATCCGGTCGGATCGGTCTGGATCGACCTCACCAAGGAAACCTACGGTATCCACGGCACGCCGGACCCCGCGAGCATCGGCAAGACCTCCTCGCATGGCTGCGTTCGCCTCACCAATTGGGATGCCGAGGCGCTGGCGAAGATGGTGGGCAAGGGCACCGTGGTCGAGTTCAAGGAGTAAGCGCCTCGCCGCCCGCCATCACGCTCAGCACCTCCTCATAGGAGATCTCCGACTTGCGGAACGTCCCGAGGCTGCGGCCGCGATTGAGCAGGGTGAACACGTCGCCGACCGGATAGGCGTGGTTGATATTGTGGGTGATGAGGATCACTCCGACACCGGTCGCCTTCGCCTGCACGATGAAGCGCAGCACCTTGGAGGCCTGATGCACCCCGAGCGCCGAGGTCGGCTCATCGAGGATCAGCACCTTGGCACCGAAATGGAGCGCCCGGGCGATCGCCACGCATTGCCGTTCGCCTCCCGACAGCGTTCCGACCAGCTGGTTGGGATCGCGCACATCGATGCCAAGCCGGATCATCTCCTGCCGCGTCACCTGCGCCGCGCCCTCGACATCGAAGGAGAGATAGGGCCAGCGGTTCTTCACCGGCTCGCGGCCGAGAAAGAAATTGCGGCTGACGCTCATCAGCGGCGCCATGGCGAGATCCTGGAACACCGTCGCGATGCCGCGGTCGCGCGCCACCCGTGGCGAGGCGAAGACCGTCGCCTCGCCCTCCACCAGCATCGTGCCGCCATCCGCCTTGTAGACCCCCGACAGGATCTTGATCAGCGTCGACTTTCCCGCGCCATTGTCGCCGAGCAGGCAATGGATCTCGCCCGCCCGCACGGCGAGTGAAATGTCCTTGAGGGCAATCGTCGAGCCGAAACGCTTGCTGACGGATTTGAGCTCGAGAAGGGCTGCCGGCTCGGTCATGGCGAGGCTCATTGGCTGCGGGTGACGCGGCGACGGATGAAGTCGTTGAACAGCACGGCGACGATGATCATCGCGCCGAGAAAGATGCGGAACCAGTCGGTGTCGACTCCGGTGTAGAAAATGCCGGTCGAAACAGTGCCGAAGATCAACGCCCCGAACATGCCGCCGACCACCGATCCATAGCCGCCGGTCAGCAGGTTGCCGCCGATCACCGAGGCGATGATCGCTTCGAACTCCTTCTGCAACCCGCGCAGCGTGTCGGCCGAGCCCGCCTCCAGCACCTGGATGGTGGCAAGGAGCGTGGCGGTGCAGGCCGAGATGACGAACAGGATGATCCTCACCCGGTTGACCGGCACGCCGCAATTGCGGGCCGCGACCTCATTGCCGCCGACCGCAAAGACCCAGTTGCCGAATGTCGTTCGAAGCAGCAGCCAGGTGCCTGCCGCCACCAGCACAATCCACCAGACGAGCGACATCGGAATGCCCTCGGCCATCGGCATGCC
>JBKOZY010000137.1:0-3267 GCA_046726135.1 Pseudomonadota bacterium
GAGATAGAGCGCCTCGCCATAGCGCGGCGTGTTGTCGATGCTGTGCCTGAGGCCGATGAGCACGCGGTAACCGGCTTCCGAGGCGAGCAGCCCCAGCAGGAGATTGGCGTCGAGCTCACGCTTGCCGATCACCACCGGCAGCAGCAGCGTCCGGCGTTCAGCCATCGTGCCGGGGAGCTTTGCGGAAACGAACCGCATCATCGCGAAGGGCGCTGACCTCGATATCGTGGAACCTGTCGAGCAGGCGCTTAACCAGCGCCACCTTGTCGAAGATCTCGGCGGCCGGCATGCCCGGAAAAACGTGCTTGATATATTGCAGCCGCTCGGTCACCGGGAAGCGCCGGCCGAGCTCGCCAAGCCCATAGGAAAGGACGCGGAATGCGCGGTCCTTGAGCGGCCGCGGCGGCGGTGGCGCCAGCAGCGCGCCGTGACTCTCCTCCAGGGCCCCGAGAATGCGTTCGCAGGCGAAGGGACCGTCGAGATTGGCGATGTGATGCCGCAGCAACTCCGGGACGGGCAAGCCCTTGGCAAGCTTGGGATCGCTGCCGCATAGCGCCGTGCGGGCGCAATCGATGACCTGATCCGCCGTAGCGCATTCGATGCTGACGGCGTTGGGCAGCTCGAGATCGCAGGCGGCGGAGCGGAGCGGACGGAAGGCGATGGCGGGAGTGCCGAGGACGCGGGCCTCGATGGCGCTGGTGCAGCCATTGTGGACGACGCAGCTCGCCGCCATCAGCCAGGGGACGACGGCGCCTTCGAACACCACCTCGGCATTGGGAAGATCGCGCACCACGTCATGCCAGGGCTGGCGATTCTCGGAAGGGTGTGGCCGGACGATCAGCTTGAGCGGAGCGATGGCGGCGGCGAGCCGCGGCACGAGGCTGAGGAACTCGGCCATCAAGGCGGTCTTGTGCTGCGCCAGGCCGTTGGCGGCCTGCTGGAACACCTCGAGCGGCACGTTCCTGGTGGGCTTGACCGGATTGAAGCCCGGGGTGAAGTGGTTGACGATCGAGAAGTTGGTGTTGACCAGGACGAAGGACCCATAGCGGGCCGCAAGCTGGTCGGCGGACGCGGCATGAAACCCGCGCAGCTCGGGCCTGAGCAGGTCGGCGCGCGGATTGCCGGTCTCGAAGATTGGCGTTCCGTCATAATTGGGCAGCCGGGCCCAGTGCTCGGCATTGCTCCGACCCCAGGCGAGAAGCGCCCGGGTGGCGTGGAACACCTCGGTCTCGAGCCGCATGCTCTGGAACGCGTCGGGGAAGCGGACCAGGCCCTCCTCATCCATGGCCACCACACTATGGCCCAGAATAAAAGGCGGTTTCACCGACTGGAAGCGGCGCACGCTCTTGCACAGGAAGATGGAACGGGGCAGCAGCGGCGATTTGAGGGGCTGGTTGCGCCCGACGATGACGTCATAGCCGCGCTCGGCGGCAAACAGGCCGAGCAGGATCTTGGCATCGAGCTCGCGGCTGGTGATTTCGACCGGCAGCAGCAAGGGAAGGGCGGGAAGCGCCGGACGCTCGCCGATTGCCTCGCTTCCGGGGACTGCCACTTTATGCGGTACCTGCCCCCGGCGCTCAAACTTAAGCTGTACCGAGGTCATGGAACTCTTCCGATGTACTACGCTTGCCTCTCATCCGGATCTACACTTGCCCCGCAGTCGGGCGCGAGGTCAAGCTGCCAAGCAGAAGTGTGAGATGGAAGATTCATATGCGACACGTCACCTTGCCGGATGGAGAGCAGGTGCCATGCCTAGGCATCGGGACCTGGCGGATGGGGGAAAATGCACGCAAGCGCAAAGGCGAGATCGAAGCGCTGCGGACGGCGATCGACCTCGGCCTCACCCTGATCGACACGGCGGAAATGTATGCCGAGGGGGGTGCCGAGGGGGTGGTCGGCGAAGCGGTCGAGGGCCGGCGCAAGGACGTCTTCATCGTCAGCAAGGTGCACCCGCGCAATGCCGGGCGCGCCGACACGATCGCCGCCTGCGAACGCAGCCTCAGGCATCTGAACAGCGACATGATCGACCTTTATCTGCTGCATTGGCGCAGCTCCGTGCCGCTTGGCGAGACCGTCGCGGCCTTCAGGCAATTGCAGAAGGCCGGCAAGATCCGCCATTGGGGCGTGAGCAATTTCGATGTCGGCGACATGGCGGAGCTGGCGCAGGTCGACCCGTCCTGCGCCAGCAACCAGGTGATGTATCATCTCGGGTCGCGCGGCATCGAGTTCGATCTGCTGCCGGCAGCGCAACAATCGGGCATCCCGGTGATGGCCTATTCGCCGCTCGGCGCCGGCGATATTCTGAGCGACACGACGCTCAATGAGATCGCCCAGAGTCGCGACGTGTCGCCGGCAACGGTGGCACTGGCATGGGTGCTGCGGCAGGACCAGGTGATCGCGATCCCGAAGAGTGCGAAGAAGGCGCGGGTCAAGGAATTTCGCGATGCTCTCGACCTGTCGCTCAACGTCTATGAGCTGCAGGGCCTCGACAAGGCGTTCCCGGTGCCACGGAAGCGGACGCCGCTGGCGATGAGTTGAAGCAAGACTGGGCAATAGGCAATAGGCATTAGGCAGTTAACGGAGGTCTTGCCTACTGCCTACTGCCTACCTGCCGCACTTCCGGCTCGGCGATCACGATGGCGAGCCCGCCATCGAGAGCGATGCCGATCGGCCCGAAGGCCTCGTTGGAGATGGTCAAGGTCGAGCCGGCCGGCACGAAGCGGCGGTCCAGCGGCCAGCGCACGCCGGTCAGCGTCAGCGCGGCAAGATCGGTGACGGGCACGATCGAGAAGCGCGAGCCGGGCGGCAGATCGATGGTCCGCTCACCGGGAAGGAGCGGATAGCCTTCCTCATCGCCGCTGGTGATCAATGTCGCAACGCCATTCTGCGCGAGGCTGATGGCGAGATGAGCATGGGCCATGACGTGATCGGCGCGACCGCCAAAACCACCGACGAGAACGAGGCCGGTGGCGCCACGCTGCAGCGCTTCTTCGATGGCGAGCTCGCCATCGGTCATCGATTTGGCGGCGGGAAACACCAGTCGCGGCACGTCGCCATGGGCGGCGAGCAGCGGATCGGACGCCGAATCGAAGTCGCCGAGCCACAGCTCGGGGACCACCCCCAGCACAGCGGCATGGCGCATGCCGCTGTCGGCGGCAATGACGCGGGTGCCGGCAATCTGGGCGGCGAGGCGCGCCGTCGACGTGATATCCCCGGCGAGCAGCACGGTGAATGTCGTCATGCTCTCCGCCTCTAGACCGCTCGTCC
>JBKOZY010000138.1:0-8699 GCA_046726135.1 Pseudomonadota bacterium
CCTCACCCCAGCACAGGCCGACGGGGCGGAGATAGAGGGAGGTGGTCATCGGGGAATAATATAGGCAGTAGGCGTTAGGCAATAGGCAGTGACCGGTGCTCTTCCCTACTGCCTACTGCCTACTGCCTACTGCCTACTGCCGCATCACGCCTGAGGCTGCGGCTCCATATCGCCGGTGCCCTTGGGGCCGCGGGAGGGCCGCTTGGTGACCGGGACCGAGGCGGTCGGCGTCGGCCGGTCGTCACTGCCGTCCTTGCGCTCGATCGGTTCGCCGTTCAGGACCTTGTGCACCTCTTCGCTGGTGAGGGTCTCATATTCGAGGAGCGCCGCCGCCACCGCATGCAGGTCCTTGATGCGGGTGCTCAGCACCTCGCGGGCCCTGGCCTCGCCGGCATCGACGAGGCGGCGGCATTCGGCATCGATCAGCCGCGCCGTCTCCTCGGAAATGTTCTGCGAGCGGGCCACCGAATGGCCGAGGAACACCTCCTCCTGGTTCTCGCGCAACCGGATGCGCCCGAGCTTGTCGCTCATGCCATAGTCCATCACCATCGAGCGGGCCATGTTGGTGGCCTGCTTGATGTCGTTGGCGGCACCGGTGGTGACATTCTCCGGCCCGAAGATCAGCTCCTCGGCGACGCGGCCGCCAAAGACCATCGCGAGATAGGCCTCCATCTCGTATTTCTTCATGTTGAAGCGATCGCGCTCGGGCAGATTGACGGTGACGCCGAGGGCGCGGCCACGCGGGATGATGGTGACCTTGTGGAGCGGGTCGTTGCCTTTGACGGAGAGGCCGACCAAGGCATGGCCTGCCTCGTGATAGGCGGTGAGCTTCTTCTCCTCCTCGGTCATCGCCATGGACCGGCGCTCGGCGCCCATCAGGACCTTGTCCTTGGCGTCCTCGAAGTCCTTCTGGGTCACCATGCGGCGCGACCGGCGGGCGGCGAGCAGCGCCGCCTCGTTGACCAGATTGGAGAGATCGGCGCCGGAGAAGCCGGGGGTGCCGCGGGCAATGACCTTGGCATCGACATCGGGGGCCAGCGGCACATTGCGCATGTGCACCTTCAGGATCTTCTCGCGGCCGCCAATATCGGGGTTGGGCACGACGATCTGGCGATCGAAACGTCCCGGGCGCAGCAATGCCGGGTCGAGCACGTCAGGCCGGTTGGTGGCGGCAATGAGGATCACGCCCTCATTGGCCTCGAAGCCATCCATCTCGACCAGGAGCTGGTTCAAGGTCTGCTCGCGCTCATCATTGCCGCCGCCAAGGCCGGCGCCGCGGTGGCGCCCGACAGCGTCGATCTCGTCGATGAAGATGATGCAGGGCGCGTTCTTCTTGGCCTGCTCGAACATGTCGCGGACGCGAGAAGCGCCGACGCCGACAAACATCTCGACGAAATCCGAGCCGGAAATGGTGAAGAACGGCACATTGGCCTCGCCGGCAATGGCGCGGGCGAGGAGCGTCTTGCCGGTGCCGGGCGGGCCGACCAGCAGCGCCCCTTTGGGGATCTTGCCGCCGAGCCGTTGGAATTTGTGGGGGTCCTTGAGGAATTCGACGATCTCCTGGAGGTCCTCCTTGGCCTCGTCGACCCCCGCGACGTCGTCGAAGGTGACCCGGCCATGGCGCTCCGTCAGGAGCTTGGCCTTCGACTTGCCGAAGCCCATCGCCTTGCCGGAGCCGGCCTGCATCTGGCGCATGAAGAAGATCCACACGCCGACCATCAGCAGAATCGGGAACCAGGAGAAGATCAGACTCGGCAGGAACTCGTCGGAACCGGCAGGACGCGCTTTGATCTCGACGCCCTTCTGGCGCAACGTCGCAACCAGGCCGGAGTCCTGCGGTGCATAGGTCTGGAAGCCTGTGCCGTTGGTGTATTGGCCGGAAATGCTATCGCCGGAGATGGTGACCGACTTGACTTCCCCGGAATCAACCTTGGAGAGGAACTCGGAATAGCTCACATCGCTCGACGACATGCGCTGCGTCTGCCCCTGGAACAGCGAGAACAGCGCAAACAGGAGCAGTGCGATGACGATCCAGACAGCGAGACTGCGGAAATTGTTCAACTTAAGCCTCACGAAATCAGTGGGCCGTCGCTCCCTCTGGTGCAACCCGCCCGTGGCTTGACCGACTGTAACATAAGTACGCTCAAAAGGGTTGCCAAGTTTACTACCAGAGATGGATTGGCTGGTTCATTTTGATCAATCTGCAATAAATTTGACTGTCAATCCCTCCGCCGGGCGGCCGAACAACCAGACCGGCTGATTGTCCGCCAGGATCGCCGGGGTAGACCGCCAGACGAAATCCGGGATGGCTGGGGGACGGGAGGGGCCCGGGCGCAGGCCGCCAACCGGCAGAATCGAAAAGGATTGCCCGGTTTCGCTGGCAGCAAGGGCGATGGCGAAACGGCGGTCCCAGACCGTCACCTGGCCGGGCTGCAGGATAACCGGCTCACCGCTCATCCGGCCCGGCTCGCGGCCGCAGAGAAGCTTGGCCTTCTGCCGCACCAGCCGGCAGCCCCCGAGAGTTCGAGACGCCCCTTCGCCGCTGCAGACCCACCGTTCCAGAGCCTCGATCGACGCCAGCCGCGGCGCGTCCGGGCGGCCGCCGAACCGGGCGATCGCCCGCCCGAGCAGACGGATGCGGATCTCCATCGGCAGCGCCATCAGGCCGTTGCGATCGAGCCTGCCGGACCCCTCGGGGCTCACCGCGAGGAGAGCACGCTCGGCTTCGCGAACATGATGCTCAAGCGCTTCGTTGGCGCGGCGCAGCCGTGATGCCGCAAGCGCAATATGGCTGCCGCTCAGCCCACCCTCGGCGAGAGTGGCCAGGACCTCGCGGGTGCGCACCCGTTCGAAGGCGCGGTTGCGGTTGCTTGGATCATCGATGAAGGGCAGGCGGCGGACCTTGAGGGTGGCGAGCAGACGGGCACGCGGCACCGTGAGGAAGGGGCGAAGCACATGCCAGGGCTCGCAGCTCTCCGCCGGCATGGCGCCGAGACCCTCGACGCCCGAGCCGCGGGCCAGACGCATGATCACGGTCTCGGCCTGGTCGTCCAGCGTATGGGCGGTGACGATCGGACCGAAACCATGGCTGGCGCACCATTGCCGCATGAGCCGGTAGCGAGCGTCACGCGCTGCTGCCTGGATGCCGCTTTGCGGCTTGCTGCCGTCCCATTGGAGACAATGGCCCTCGAGACCAAGAGCTGCCGCCCATGCAACAACGCTGCGCGCCTCGGCCGCCGATTCGGGACGGAGACCATGATCAACGGTGAGCACGGCGAACCGCGGCGGTGCGGGGCGGGATTTCGCCCATTCGGCGACCAGCGTCATCATGGCCACAGAGTCGCTGCCGCCCGAGACGGCCAGCGCCACGGACTCGAAGGCGAGAAGCGGCGTCAGCAGGCCTTCGCTTTCGGCGGCGGTGATCGGCTCACTGTTCCGGCTAGCAGCCGGCACGTTTCATCTCCCGGAGGGCTTGATTGCGAGCGTCGGCGGCGGCCGGATACTTCTTCGGCACCTCGGCGAAGGCACCGCAGGCCTGCTCCTTCTGGCCGAGTTTGTTCAGCGACATGCCGAGCTTGAGCAACGCGTTGGGTGCGCGCGGGCTCCTGGGATAGGTCTGGAAGCCCGCCAGGAAGCTCCGTGCCGCGTCCTTGTACTTGCCCTGAACGTAGTAGGTCTCGCCGAGCCAATATTGAGCATTGCCGGCAAGCTCATGGTCGCGATGGCGCGACAAGAACAGGCGGAAGCCGGCTTCCGCCTCGCCGAACTGCCGGTTGGTATATTGATCATAGGCGCCTTCATAAACCTGCTCGGGCGAGCCGCCGGTGCCTCCCATCTGATTGCCGTCGAGCGCCGCGGATTCCACGCTATTGGAATCACCGCCAGGTGCAGGCCCGCCAATGGCGCCGACACCGGACGACGAGCCGGGCATGCCGCCATTGATGGTGTCGGCCGATACCTGGCCCAGCACCTTGGGACCGGGAGCGCGCTCGCGCGGCCTGGCATCCTCGCCGTCAAGCTCGACCATCTCGTTGTCGCCACCCTGCCCCGGCTGAGCCTGGTCGCCACCCTGCTCCGGCTGGGCCTGCCCCTGCGGCGGCGGCGATTGCTCAGGGTCGCCACCCTGCCCTTGGGCGTGCCCGTATGACTGAAGATCATAGGATTGGAAGGAGCTCGTCGAGCCGAGATCCTGGGACGGCGGCGGGTTGCCGCCAGGCAGCGGCTGGCCCGAGGGCGTCGCGGCATTGTTCCCCTGGATCAGGCCCTGCGGCTGCTGCTGCTGCGGCGCGTTGAAGGCCGATTCGCTGCGATTTGTGCCACCGCCGCCACCCGCACCGCCACGCGCCTCGATCTGGCGCAGCTGGTGCTGCAGTTCCTGGATCTGGCCAACGAGTTGGCGCACCTGCTCCTCGAGCACGCTCAGCCGATAACCGAGATTCTCACCCTGCGCCATTGCTGGCGTGCCGGCGCTTGCGGCCGCCAAAGCAATTGCCAACGCCATCAACCACCGTCTCATGAGGCTCCTCGAACCATATCGCGTAAAGCGAGCATCGCTCGCATGCTGCCACCGAGGCTCCCGCCTAAAGGCGGTGAAAGTGAGGCTTGACGGTTCGGGGAAGCCCGGACCGCCTAGCCCGAAACCGCCCCGCCGGTGATGACAGTGACGGCCCGCCGGTTCTGCGACCAGCATGATTCGGCGTCGCATAGCGCAACCGGCCGCTCCTTACCATAGGCGATCGTCGACAGCCGGGCGGCAGGGAGGCCCTGGGCAACCAGGAATTCTCGGGCCGCGGTCGCCCGGCGCGCCGAAAGGGCAATGTTGTACTCGCGCGTGCCGCGCTCGTCGGCATGACCCTCAACTTGAATGGTGACCTGCGGGTACTGGCGGAGCCAGGCTGCCTGCCGGCGCAAAACCTCTTGCGCCTCCGGTGTCAGCGTCGACTGATCGACAAGGAAATAAATGCGGTCGCCGACATTCACCATAAAGTCGCGTTCGGAGCCGGGAACGGCAGCCTGGGCACCAGGCTGGGTTGGGGTGTTGTTCTTGTTGCACCCCGCAATGACGCTCAGCCCCAATAGCAAAATGACGACCCGGAGGCCGGCAATCTGACGCAGCATCTATCCCACTCCTCGAAATTCGCAAGATACGCAGTCGGCCGCCAACCAACTCAGCCCCGAGACCCGATTCCCCGAATTCCACACCCGTGATCGGGGCTTACAGGGGCACGTTCTGCCCTTCGTGACCATGCTCTAGCCTCCTCGACCTATTTGAGCAAGGGAGACCATGCCGGATCGGAGGCGAAGCCAGGGGTCGCCACCGGTCGTTCGTTGTATCCCGTCACATCCACACTGAAGAGCTTCGGCCCCCCCTGCTCGCCCGGGCTGTCGCGGAAAAACATGAGAACACGGCCGTTTGGCGCCCAGGTCGGCCCCTCATTGTGGAATCCTTCGGTCAGTATTCTCTCACCGGAACCGTCGGGTTTCATAACCCCGATGGCGAATCGTCCACCGTTCATTTTGGTGAAAGCGATCTGGTCGCCGCGGGGCGACCAGACCGGTGTCGAATAGCGACCCTCGCCATAGCTGATTCGCTGCTGGTTGGAGCCGTCAACCGACATGACATAAAGCTGCTGGGTGCCGCCGCGATCGGACTCGAAGATGACGCGGCTACCGTCTGGCGAGAAGCTCGGCGCCGTGTCGATGGCGGCGGATTTGGTGAGCTGGCGGATCTGCTTCGATCTGAGATCCATCATATAGATGTTGGAGTTGGCGCCTTGGAGAACGCTCATGACCAGACGCTGGCCGTCCGGCGAGAAGCGTGGGGCGATGACACTGTTGTCGGCGAACACGCCGACGATCTCGCGCTGCCCGGTCTCGATATTATAGAGATAAACCCGGGGCTTGTTGCCGGCATAGGAGACGTAGGTGATCTCCTGCGAGTTGGGATTGAAGCGCGGCGTCAGCACCAGGTCCTTGCCGTCGGTGAGCTTGCGGATGTTGAACCCATCCTGGTCCATGATGGCGAGGCGCTTGACCCGTTTGTCCTTGGGACCACTCTCCTCGATGAATACGACACGGGTGTCGAAATAGCCGTCCTCGCCGGTCAGAGCCTTGTAGATGGCGTCCGAAATCATGTGACCCATGCGGCGCCAATTCTTTGGCGAGGTGACGAATTGGAAGCCGAGCACCTGGGTCTGGGCATAGACGTCCCACAGGCGGAACTCGGCGCGGAGCCGACCATCAGGTTGCAGGATGGCCTGGCCGGTGACCAGCGCCTGCGCCTGGATGGTCCGCCAATCGCCGAAATTGGGCTGCTGATTGAAGTTGGTGATCTGCTCGATGTAGGACTCGCGCGGTAGCGGCCGGAAAAGGCCGGAACGGTCGAGATTGGCGGCGATGACACCAGCGATATCGGCGCCGAATTTGCCCTCGTCCGGGGCGGCGCCGATGAAGGCCGGGATGGCGATCGGCAGCGGCTGGACCTGGCCCTTGGTGATGTCGAGTTCGAGCGCCGCCCGAGCTGGGCCTGGTGCGATCGCGAGACAGAAACCGACGATGCCGACCAGTGCCAGCAGAGTCAAAAGGGTGGCGCCGAGCGCCCCGGCATTCCTGGTGATGGTCATGAATCTCCTCGAGCGCTCAGTTGGTCGCCAGCATCTGGCTCGGATCGAAATTGAGAATGATGTCCTGCCACATGGCGTATTTTTCCTGGGGTAGGAAGTCGTAAGGCGAACACGCCTCGACCGCCGCCTGTGCCGCACGCGCCGCAGCCTCGAAGGCCGGATGCGAACTGCTGTTCAGCAGGATCGGATAAGCGGCAAGCGATCCGTCCTGATTAAGTTTGATCTCGAGCTTGATGAGCAGTTGCTCGGCCTCGCGCGCGCCGGCGGGAATCGTCCAGCAGCTTTCGATCTTCTGACGCATGGCATCGAGAAGAGTGGCAGCAAGCCGCTGATCCAAACCGCCCGAATTAAAGGCGCCGCGTTTCGGCGTGCCGGTCTGGGTCTCGCTCTTGCGGGGGCGGGAGGGCTCGCCATCGATCTTGTTGAGAAGCGCCGACACTTGCGACAGATCAAGCTTGGGCTTCTTTTTCTCGGGCTTCTTGTCCGGCTTCTTCTCGGGCTTCGCTTCGGCCTTCTTGACCTCCGGCTTCTTCGGCTCGGGCGACTTCTCCTCAAGCTTGGGAGCAAGCTTTTCAGTTTCCTTCAACAGCTGCTCCAGCGGCTCCGGATCGGGCGGTTTCTCGGCCTTCGGTTCGGGCTTGGGCGGCTCAGTCTTCTGAATCAGCTCCTCGAGCGGCTTGGAATCGGGCGGCTGTGGCTCCGGTTCCTTGGCCGCCATTTTCGGCTCGGGTGCAGGCTGGGGCTCGGGCCGCGCCTCGGGCTTGGGAGGCTCCGGCTGCGGAGCCGGCTTCTCCTCAGGCTTGGGCTCTGGGGCCGTCTTCGAGGTGGCCTGACGCAGCGACACGTCCTCGATCGAGACGATATCGACCGGGATCGATTCCTGCATCTCGACCTTGTGGCGCTCGGGCGGGGGCAGCACGATGACCGCCGCGAGAAGAATTGCAGCGTGGATTGCCAGCGATACTCCGAGACTCCAGCGCATCCCTCTCGTCCGAGCACCCCCCTATTGCGGAAGCTTGACCGATTCGGAGTCGGTGACCAAGCCGATCCTGCGGAACCCGGCCCGGTTGAGCTCTCCCATCACCCTCATGACATCTCCGTAGCCGACAGCCTTGTCGGCACGCACGAAAATCCGTTCCTCATAGCCATTTTTCGCTATGGCCACCAATTTCGGCGTCAGTGTGTCGAGGCCGACTTCGGAATTCTGCAGGAACAAACGACCGTCCTGCTGAACCGAGACGGTCAATGGTTCATTGTCGCCCTGCAGCGGCTTGGCGCGGGTTTCCGGCAGCTCGATGGGAACGCCGACGGTCAGGAGTGGTGCGGCAACCATGAAGATGATGAGCAGCACCAACATGACATCAACGAAGGGTGTCACATTGATCTCGCTCATCGGCGCAAAGACTTTGCGGCGCCGGCCCCGTCGACCGCCGCTTCCCAAAGAAGCAAGGCTCGATCCCATCCCGAAGGTTCCCTCAGCTCATCCGCTCGATCAGACGTCCAATCTCATGCCCGCTCGTCCAGTTGCCGCGATACGATGGCGGAGAATTCGTCGGCAAAACTCTCCAGCCGCAACCCGATCTTGGCGATATCGCTCGAAAATTTGTTGTAGAAAATGACCGCTGGGATGGCGGCAAGAAGGCCAAGTGCGGTTGCGAACAAGGCCTCTGCCAAGCCGGGTGCAACCACGGCGAGGTTGGTGTTCTTCGATACGGCAATCGCCTGGAACGAGTTCATGATGCCCCAGACGGTGCCGAACAACCCGACGAAGGGTGCTGTCGAGCCGACGGTCGCAAGCACCAGGAGGCGACTTTCCAGCTGCGACATCTCCTTCTGCAACTGAACATCCATCACTTTTTCGATCCGTTTCTGGACGCCCTGGAACCCGGCGCGCATGGCGCTGTCCTGGCTGCGTTTCCATTCCCGCATCGCAGCCATGAAGAGCTGGGCCATGCCGCCCATCTGGCGCGGCCCGATGGACACATAGAGATCCTCGAGCGACTGACCGGACCAGAACATGCCCTCGAATCGATCGGTGGCGCGCATCAGCCGGTTGATGACCAGGATCTTCTCGAT
>JBKOZY010000139.1:0-4534 GCA_046726135.1 Pseudomonadota bacterium
GCACATAGATGCCTTCGCGTCCGAGATAGGGCTTGGCGTTGAGGATCACCGATTCACGGCTGCCCGGCACGACATATTTGTTCAGCTGCTCGGGAAGGTGCTCGCTCCAGACGTCAGGCAGGATATCGACGCTGCCATCGCCGCGATCCATGGCCTCCCACAGCACCGGCTCGCCGGCGGCGATCGAGCCGACCTCGGCGTCGAGATATTTCTCCAGAACCACCTTGAGAACGTACTGGATGGCGGTGGCACCGGTCCAGGTCTGCTCACCGATCACCACCTTGGTCTTGGCTTCCGCATCGAAGGTCGGGGCTGCGGCCAACAGCGCCGCCAGCGCCCATGCTGCAAAAGTTCCTCTCATCTCTCTCCTCCCTGTTGACTCACACTATTGTCGTCTTCCTCGCCCTGCATTCTTGGAACCGCGCACGATGCGGTCGAGCATCATGGCCATGAGAACAATGGCGATACCGGCCAGGAAACCTTGGCCGGTCTGGAGAAAGTTGAGGGCGCGGATGACATCGAGACCGAGGCCGCCGGCACCGATCAGACCGGCGATCACCACCATGGACAGGCTCATCATGATGACCTGGTTGATGCCGGTGAGGAGCGAAGGGATGGCGAGCGGCAGCTCGACCTTGGCCAGCAGCTGAAGGGGGCCTGCGCCATAGGCGAGCGCTGCCTCCTTGACTGTCTGCGGCACCTGGCGGATTCCGAGCGAGGTCAGACGGATCATCGGCGGCATGGCGAAGATGACGGTGGCGAGGACACCCGGTGGCTTGCCGATCGAGAAGAACGCCACGGCCGGAATGAGGTAAACGAAAGTGGGAAGCGTCTGCATGACGTCGAGAATGGGCTCGATCACCGCGTTGGAGCGTTTCGACTTGGCGCAAAGAATGCCGAGAGGGACACCGAAGGCAACGCAGACAATCACCGAAGTGGCGACGAGCGCCAGGGTCGACATGCTCTTCTCCCAGAAGCCGAAGATCCCGAGATAGGCGAGCGAGCCTGCCGCGAAAGCGAGGACGCCAAGGCCGCCGGCGCGCCAGGCGACGAGGAGCAGGAAGATCACCGTCACCGGCCAGGGCGTGACCACAAAGGCGGCTTCGATCCCGGTGAGAAGCCAGAAGACGCAGAAGCGGATCGCCTCGAAAAACGCCCCGAAGCTGACGATCGCCCATTTGACGGCGGCATCGATCGCCTTGGCGACCTGTGGTGCAAGCGCGGGGGGCGCGGGAAAGGTTGTCAGCGGCAGCCAAAGTGCCGGCCCGAGGAACCGCCAGAGCGTCAGCACATAGGCGACGACAAGCACCATTGTGCCGAGCGCCATTCGCCGGCGTTGCAGGGCTGCGGCATTGTCGTGGCTCGAGAGCTGCAGCAGGCGTGGCCGAACGGCAATGATGGCGAAGGCGGTCCTGAGCAGCAGGACCATGGCGATGCCCAGAATGAGCAGGGCGGGGCCGCCCGGGGTGCCAGCGAGAATGTGCCTGAGAGCCGAGCCGGCGGTAACGAGAGCGATCAACTCGCCTATGGCGGCGATCACGAAAAGATACCAGAGGCCACGGGCGGCAAGCCAGACCGGGCCGAGGATGAAAGACTCGGTGAAGCGCTGGCGGGGAGTCGTGGCCGGCACCGGCTGGATGACAGCTGCGGCGGCGCTGTCCGGGGCAGCAGTGACAGCCACCTCCTGGTTCCGCAGCCGATCAGGCGGGGGACCTTGGACGACGATCACCTCGTCCGTCGAAGGGGTCACGTCACCGTCACTTCCCCTGGATGCTCCGCAACAAAACGCGCCGCCGGACGATGCCGACGGGCTCGCCATCGCCATCGCGTATGAGGATCGGCAGATCGCTCTCTGCCGTCAAGTCGATCAATTCATCGAGAAGGGTAGTCGGCCGGCGAACCGGCCAGTGCAGCGCGGCGGCCTGAGCGGCATCGGCCGCACCCAGCGGTTCCATGATATCGGCGGCCGCCAGGATGGTGAGCCGGGAAATGCCCTGAACGAACGCCTTCACATAGTCGTCCTGCGGCCGGTTCACGATGTCGCTCGGGGTGCCGATCTGGACCATGCGGCCGTCGCGCATGATACCGATACGGTGACCGATCCGGATCGCCTCGGCGAGATCATGAGTGATGAACACGGTTGTCTTGCGCATCTGGCGCGACAGATCGATGAACAGGTCCTGGAGCTGGCGGCGGATCAACGGATCGAGCGCGCTGAACGGCTCGTCCATCAGCAGGATGTCGGGATCGCTCGCCAGCGCTCGGGCGAGGCCGACACGCTGCTGCATGCCGCCCGACAGCTCCTCCGGCCAGGCCTCGTCCCATTCCGACAGCTGCACCAGGGCCAGCTTGCGCCGTGCCGTGGCGATCCGCTCGTCCCGCGGCAGACTGCGCAGCTCGAGGCCGAGCGCGACATTGTCGACGACGTTCAAATGCGGCAGCAGCGCGAAATTCTGAAACACCATGCCGATCTTCTCGGCCCTGAGCTTGCGCATGGCACGGCGCGATTTGAGGCCGATATCTTCGCCCTGGATGAAGATACTGCCGGCGGTCGGCTCGACCAGCCGGTTGATGTGCCTGACGAGCGTCGACTTGCCGCTGCCCGACAGGCCCATGATGCAGAAAACCTCGCCCGGCTCGACCGAAAAGCTGACGTCGTGGACCCCGACGATGCTGTCATACTTTGCCTTGATATCGGGCTTGGCGAGGCCATTCTGGCGCAAAGCGGCGAGCGCTTCCTTGGGTCTCGGTCCAAAGATCTTGTAGAGATCGCGGCACTCTATGGCGGCCGTTCCATTCATGACCGCATGATGGACGCGCTGCGACAGCGTTTCCAGCAGCCACTTTGGCCGCTTTACCGTGATCGCACTCAGGCTTCATCTCAGGGTTGCTGAAGCGTCTCGATTTAGGCTAAAAGGGGGCAAGGCGCCTCGGGGCGCCGAGTTCACCTAGCCGGGGGCAGTCATGTTTGTCGTGTCCAGTGGGCTTCGCGCTCACGCCTTGCGTTCCGTTCTTGCCGGCGCCTGCGTCGGGGCCATGGCGGCCCTCGCTGCGTCAGGCGGCGTAGCACTTACCCTTGTTCCCTTCACCGCTTCGCTGGTCCTGCTGGTGACGATGCCCGGCAGCCCGGCGGCGCGCCTCAGGGCGGTGATCGGCGGGCATCTGATCTCAGCCGTCGTCGGGCTCATCGTGCTCAAGCTGCTCGGAGCCGGGCCGTCGGCACTGGCGCTGGCGGTGAGCGGCGCCGTGTTCCTGATGCTGTCGCTCGACATGCTGCATCCACCGGCCTCGATCGGGACCTTCGTGGTGATGACACAGGCGCCCGACTGGACCTTTCTGCTGGCGCCGCTCGCCGTCGGTCTGACGATGATCGCGCTTTGCGTGCTGATGGGCAGGCTCGCCGCCGCCGCGCCGATCGGTCGCGGGCGGAACAAAGCCCAGCCGGCGGTGCGGCCGTCGCCTTAGTCAGTTTGCGCCAAATCGACTTGGCAGAACTCCGTCCGGCGTTTCATAGTTCTCCCGCCAGTTATCACGGGAGACCAGCATGAAAGCCAGCCACGCTCTTATCGAGCTTTTTCGGCGCACCCATGGCGAGGTGCATAATCAGCTGATGGCCAGCCTGCTTGCCGGCCGGCTGAGCCGCCGCGAATTCATCCGCCATGGCAGCTGTCTGGGCTTGAGCCTGACAACGCTTGGCACGATCGCCGGAAGCGTCGGGCTCATTGCCGGACCGCGATTGGCGCGGGCTGCCGGGGCGGGCGGCACCATCCGAGTGGCGCAGAACGCTCCGGCGAGTGCCATCGACCCGGTCAAGGTCGCCGATGGCCCCGGGCTCGCCGTCCTGTCCTATGTCGGCGATTTCCTGTGTTTCGACCGCAACGATCTGACGCTCGAGCCGATGCTGGCCGAGAGCTGGAGTCCCAACAAGGACGGCACGGTGTGGACCTTCAAGCTGCGGCAGGGGGTGAAATTCCACAATGGCAAGCCGATGACGGCGGATGATGTGGTCGCCAGCATCGACCGGCTTGCCGATCCGGCCAATGGCTCGAACGCGCTGTCGGCCTTCACCGGCTACCTGTCGAAGGGCGGCACCCGCAAGGTCGACGACCAGACCGTCGCGTTCCATCTCGATGCCGCAAATGGGAGCTTCCCGTATCTGGTGTCGTCCGACAATTACAACGCGATCATCCTGCCGGCCGACTATGCCGGCAATTTCGAGCAGAGCATGATCGCAACGGGTCCGTTCAAGCTCGAGAAATACACGCCCCAAGTCGGTGCGTCCTTTGTCAGGAATCCCGATTACTGGGGCGGGCAGGTTGCGCCGGAGCGGGTCGAGGCAATCTTCTATGCCGACATCCAGCCGCAGATCCTGGCGCTCCAGGGCGGGCAGGCGGACATCATCCTGCAGGCGCCGGTGCTGCAAAGCGTTGCGGTGCTCAACGATCCCAATTTCGAGGTCATCAGCCTGCCATCGACGGCACATCAGCAGCTGCACATGCGCAACGACATGGAGCCGTTCAAGGACCCGCGGGTG
>JBKOZY010000140.1:0-6569 GCA_046726135.1 Pseudomonadota bacterium
ATCTTCTGCAGCGCACCCGCTGCGCTTATTTCCGCGGCGGCGAGCCATTCGCCTGCAACAAGCTCAAACCGGGCAGCGGTTGCGCGGCCCAGGACGGCATCGACCGCGGCCATGCGCTGTTGGGTGGAAGCAAGGCTTGCATCGCCGTCTACCCTGGAGACTGGCCCGTTGCTCTCGTTGCTTTCGATGCCGAGATCGACGTGCTCGGTCCAGGCGGCCAGCGCACCATGGCCGTCGAGGCGCTTCACCGCGAGCCAGGGACCATGCCCGAGATCGAAACCACGCTGCAGCCCGGCGAGCTGATCATGCGCATTCGCGTGCCGGTCACGGCGATGGGCGTCAAGTCGACCTATCACAAGATCCGCGACCGCGAATCCTATGCATTCGCTCTCGCATCGGCTGCGGTTGCACTGGAGATGGATGGCGACGTGGTGCGGGCGGCGCGCATCGCCCTTGGCGGACTCGCGACCCGCCCCTGGCGCGCCCGTGAGGCGGAGCAGCTTCTGGCCGGCCGCCGGCTAACGCCGGAAGCGGTACGCGCCGCGGGCCATGCTGCGCTCGCAGGTGCGACGATGGGGCACGACAATGGCTTTCGCATCGAACTCGGCGCCCGCACCGTTGCTGACGCTCTGATGATCGCCAGCCAAAGAGGGTAACCATGACGGACATGGCATTTCCCGATACCCCTCGGATCGATGCCCATGACAAGGTGCGCGGCGCCGCGATCTTCGCGGCCGACGATGCCCGCCCATCCCTGCTCCATGCCGCCTTGACGGTCGCGACCATCGCCAAGGGCCAGATCACCGATATCGACATCGCGGCTGCGCAATCCGTGCCCGGCGTGCAGCTGGTCCTCACGCATCAGACGATCGGCGATGTGAAATCGGCGGGCTTCATCATGGGCGGCGGCTACGGCTTCCAGAGCTTCCAACCGATGTTGTCGCCGGCAATCGCCTATCGCGGGCAGCCGATTGCGCTGGTTGCCGCGGAGAGCATCGAAGCGGCAATCGAAGCGGCAGCGCTGGTGAAAGCGACCTATGCGCCGGAGCCTTTCAGCGTCACCCTCGATGCCGCCGGCACCGAGACCGTCAACCAGGCGGATACGCCGCTCAGCAACTTGATTCCCGAGATCAATGCCGGCAATGCCGATGCGGCCTATGATGCGGCGGCGGTCAAGATCGACGCCGTCTTCACCTGTCCGCCGCAGCACCAGAACCCGATCGAGCTGATCGCGACGGTGGCGGAATGGAGCTCAGGCAAGCTCACCGTTCACGAGGGCACCCAGAACGCCGAGGCCATCCGCCATGGCCTTGCCAAGGCGCTCGGCCTTCCGCCCGAGCAGGTGGAGGTTGTTTCGCCCTTTGCCGGCGGCGGCTTCGGTCAGAAGAACTCGTTGCAGATGCAGACGGTGCTGGCGGCTGTCGCCGCACGCCTGCTTGGCCGTCCGGTGAAGCTTGTGGTGCCGCGTGCTCAGATCTTTCACGACGCGAGCTTCCGCCCGGCGAGCCGTCATCACATCCGGCTTGGCGCCGACCACAGCGGCAAGATGGTGGCCGCGATCCACGAGGTCGATGCCCAAACCTCGCGCCATGATCTGTTTCCCGGGGAATACACCGCGGCCAGTTCCCGCCTTCATGGCTTTGCCAATTTCCGTGGACATGAGCGACTGGTGCGAACCGATGTCCAGACGCCGGGCTATATGCGCGCGCCCTTCGAACACCCTGCCTGCTTCGCCATGGAGTGCTGCGTCGACGAGCTGGCCTATGCCGTGGGACAGGATCCGGTGGCGCTACGACTCGCCAATGACACCGAAAGTGATCCCGCGACCAAGCTGCCATTCTCTTCGCGTCATGTCGCTGAGTGCCTCACGCGGGGTGCTGCCCTTTTCGGCTGGAGCAAGCGCAGCACGGCGCCGCAATCGATGCGCGCCGCCGATGGCTCGTATATCGGCTGGGGCGTAGCGCTTGGCGCCTATCCCGGCATCATCGTGCCGACCATCGCCAAGCTCGTGGTCACCGCCGATGGCGAGGTGCGCCTCAGCATTGGCGGGCATGAAATGGGGCAGGGCATTCGCACCGCGCTCGCCAACGCCATCAGCCGCAAGCTCGGCGTGAGCCCCGATCAGGTGGTCACGGTGATTGGCGACACGCGCGTTGCCCCGCAGCATTTGACCGCCGGCTCCTGGGGCACGGCATCGGCCGTCCCGACCGCCAACGATGCCGCCGACGCGATGCTGCGGGCGCTGTCGGAGCTCGCACCGGGCGGAATTTCCAATCGCACACCGGCACAGATCCTCAAGGATGCCGGACGCCCCTCCCTCGAAGTGGAGGTTCAGAAGAAGGCGCCGGGACAGCCCGACCAGATCTTCGATCGCTTGCGCGCCGGTCTGCCGGCCATCGGCGGTCCGGTCTATCAGGATCATGTGACATTCAGTTTCATTGCACATTTCATCGAGGTGCGGGTGGAGCCTTCCACCCGTCGTATTCGAGTGCCGCGGGTGGTGAGCGTCGCCGATTGTGGCCGGGTGGTGAGTCCGCGCACTGCCGCGAGTCAGGTGAGAGGCGGCGTGGTGTGGGGTATCGGCGCAACGCTGCGTGAAGCGAGCGAAGTCGATCCGCGGTATGGCGGGTTCCTCAATGCTGATCTTGCCGAATATGTCCTGCCGGTGAATGCCGATATCGGCTCGATCGAGGTCGCCTTCATCGACAAGCCGGACCTCGCCTTCAACAATGCCGGCGTCAAGGGCCTTGGCGAGGTGTCGCTGACAGGGGTGGCGCCCGCCATTGCCAATGCCGTGTTTCATGCCACCGGCCGCCGCCTGCGTCAGCTGCCGATTCGCATCGAACATCTTTTATGAGCGAGACCGAGCAGGTTCGGCAGCTGATTGCAAGGCTTGGACTCGAGCCGCATCCCGAAGGCGGTCATTTCCGCGAGATCTATCGGCACCGCCACGAAGGTGGCGATGAGCGCGGGCATGTGACCTCGATCTACTATCTGCTCGAGGCCGGTCAGGTTTCCCATTGGCATCGCATCGATGCCGTCGAGATCTGGCACTTCCATGCCGGTGCGCCGCTCGAGCTCACCGTGGTCGAGGAAGGAAGGCCACCGATCCGCTATCGGCTTGGCACCGATCTCGAAGCAGACGAGCAGCCGCAGGCGACGGTTCCGCCGAAGGCCTGGCAGAGCGCCCGTTCGCTGGGCGACTGGTCCCTGGTCGGTTGCACCGTAGCCCCGGCATTCGACTTCGCCGGCTTCGAGCTGGCGGCGCCTGGTTGGTCCCCCTTTGCGTGAAGCGTCAGGCCGCCTTGAGCAGCCCCTCTGCGCGCAAAGCCTCCTTGACCTGGGGGCGTGCAGCGACCCGGCCAACAAAGGCGCGAATGTTCGGATAGGGGGAGAGATCGACATCGAGCATGCCTGCCCAGTTCAGCACCACAAAGGCATAGGCATCGGCGACGCTGAACTGCTTGCCCATGACGTAGTCGCGGCCCTCGAGTTTCCGATCAAACCATTTGAGACGCGTGGCGAGCTTGGCCTTGATGGTGGCTTTCGTTTCATCCGAAGCTTTGGGATCCCATAAAGGCGCGAAACCCTTGTGGATCTCAGATCCGATGAAAGTGAGCCATTCCATCAGACGATAGCGCTCCGCCGTACCGAGCGCCGGCGCCAGACCGCTCTGCGCGCGCTGGTCGGCGAGATACTGCACGAGGGTTGCGACCTCGGTCATCACCTGACCATCGTCGAGGCGAAGCGCCGGTACATAGCCCTTGCTGTTGATGGCGAGAAAGTCCTCGCCCTTCTCGGTCGTCCTGTTGGCAAAGTCCACCTTGACCAGCTTGATTGGCAGACCTGCTTCACGGGCGACAATGTGAGGTGCGAGCGAACAGGCACCCGGTGCGTAATAGAGTTCCATAGAGAAAGCTCCTTTTCGTTGTTCCCCCGGCGGCGGAAAGGGAGTTAAATGCAATTGCATGTTCTGTCAATATAGATGCAATTGCATTGTGATGTGGAGAGCCAACCGATGCGGGTAGAAGACTTGCCAACCGATCCCATCGTCGCGGCCTGGGTCGCGATCGTCAGGGCCAGCAATGGTCTCATTGCAGCGGTTGCTGCCGATGGGAAGGCGGCAGGGTTTCCCCCGCTCGAATGGTACGACGTGCTCTGGGAGCTCGAGCGGAAAAGCCCCAAGCGAGGGCTCAGACCCTTCGAATTGGAGCACGGCCTGCTGATTGCCCAGTACAACATATCCCGTCTCGTCGACCGCATGTGCCAGGCGGGTTACATCGAAAGGAGGCCCTGCGACAGCGATGCGCGCGGTCAGGTCCTGGTCATCACCGACAAGGGGCGGACCGTGCGCAAGAAGATGTGGCCGGTCTATCTCGCATCGATCCAGCGGCATATCGGCTCGCACCTCTCGGCAGACGATGCGCGCGGGCTCTGTGCGCTGCTGGTGCGCGTGGTCAAGAGCAAGGATCAGGAGGAAAGTGAGCCGGACAAGCAGAAGCCAAGATAGGTCTGGTGTGAACGCATCAAACTTCCGTGATACGTTCTCATTGATACTGATTGGCGCCGGATGTTGCGTAGCACAAATCTCGCTGCGCCGCACATGATGCATTGAATCCGCCAGCGCGCCATCACACATCACTCCTACGCCGACCATGCAGCTACGGCGGGCGCCGTCGTCCGATGTCCTACTGGCGACGCAATTGATCCTGTCGTGGGCGATACGTCCCCGGGATCGGTCGTTAAGTTGATTATCGTCATGGCCTGCCAGGCGAGCCGCATGACTATGTGGCGTCTGCCCTTCAGGAGCAGAACATGAACAACAACAACAATCGAAGGACAACATCGAGAGACGTGTTTGCCCGGGCACCGACGAGCCGTGTCGCCGACCATATGCGCATGCGCGCGTTCCTTATGGCAGTCTATAACTATCTCGTCGGTGGACTGGCACTCGCTGGACTTGTCGCCTTCATCACCCACGATTCTTCGCTTGACCAGGCAATTGCCGGGTCGATTCTGTTTTGGCCGATCGTTCTATTGCCTTTCGCTTTTGCGATCATCGTCGCTGCTGGCTTTGATGCCCTTGGTGAAGAGGTTGCGCACGCGATATTCTGGTCTGGTTCCATAATGGTTGGGCTGTCGCTGGGGACTACTTTTCCAGTACTTACCGGCTTGTCGATCGCTCCGATGTTGTTCGTTCTGGCCATGTCATTCGGTGGCATCAGTCTTTATGGCTATCACACCGAGACAGCTCCCTCGAAGACAGACGCCATAGTGATGATGATTCTGACCGGCATGTTTGCTGCCTTGCTCGCTACATGAGTGGTCGACCGTCCCGCTCCGATTTTCATAGCCTCTGTTGTTGCTGTGGTCGCCTTTGCCGGCAGCACCGCCGTTGGCATGAGACGGATCAAGCAGATGCATCTTGAGCACGGTCCTCACGAGGATCCTGGCAAGGATTCGATCCGGGCTGCGCTCAGTCTCTATGTCGATTTCATCAGCCTCCTCATGCCCCGGCCGCGACACACCGCGATTGAGGAAAGACTTGGGCACCGGTTGACTGCAGATTGCGCCGTTAGTCGGCGGCCCGCCGTCGCAGCATCACCGAAGGCGGCGGATTTGGCACCTGAAGCGAGTCGTAGTAGGGTAGCGTGTCGACTCTTGCATCATAGGAACCGCTCTTGCGCAGGTTCTGGATATGGGAAGCGATGTCCTCGAGCCGCGCGAACCATACATCACCCGTGCCCAGCATATACTCGATCATCTTCTCTATTCTGAGCCACCGCGACAGGCGACCGCTCACAAATGGGTGCCAGATGCCGATCCACAGTCCTCCGCCGGCAGTGCGCATAGCCTCGAACTCCGCCATGAAAACCTCCATGGCGCGATCGGGCGACATGATCTGAAACATGTAGTCGAGATCGATTGAATGGACATAGGGCGGCCAGTCATCCAGCGCCCAGCTTGAGGGAAGCTCCACGATCTCTCCCTTCGCTGTTTTCAGAATGTAGGGAACGTCATCGCCCATCAGCGACGAGTCGTAGAGGAAGCCTTCGCTCACCAGGAGGTCGGTGGTGTGGATGGAGTAATTGTAGAGGGGAGAGCGGTTGCCGCGCGGACGCTTGCCGGTACGCCGGGCGATGACCTCGATCGACCGTTGCATCCAATAATGCTCCTCGTCACGAGAAAGGGCGTTCGGCGCCTCGTGAATATAGCCGTGATATCCGACCTCGTGATCATCTTTGGCCATGGCCTCAACGGCATGGGGGTATTGCTCGATGCACCAGGCCGGCACGAAGAATGTCTGCTTCAGTCCATAGCGTCGATAACCCTCGAGAATTCGCGGTACGCTTACCTCCGGGCCATATCGCAGCATTGAGATCGTGGAGATGCGGGTGATCGAGTCGCTCGGATGGGCGAGGTGCACGAGGCTGTCGGCATCCATATCGAAGGTGATGGCCACGGCGACCTTCGCGCCATTGGGCCACGGCACTGGCCGTTTGATCATCTGAAGCTCCTGATACGGTCGAAGTCGCCGGTTATTGTAACGGCCGGAGCGGACTTAAAGT
>JBKOZY010000141.1:0-3619 GCA_046726135.1 Pseudomonadota bacterium
ACCTTTGGCAGGCCCGCGCGGTCGAATTCGAGGCCCAAGTCGCGCTCGATCCACGGGAAGGCGTTTTCCTGGCCGATGGCGACCAGCACGTCGTCGCATTCGATATGGACGTCCGGCTCGCCCGCCGGCATAAGCCGCCGCTCGCCCTTTGCTCCGTAGCGGGCCGCTACCTTTTCGAAAGTGACGCCGGTGAGCCGGCCATCGGCATGGGCGAAGGACTTGGGCATGAGGTAGTTCAGGATCGGGATGCCCTCATGCATGGCATCTTCCTTCTCCCAGGAAGAGGCCTTCATCTCCTCGAAGCCAGAGCGCACCACGACCTTGACGTCCTCGCCGCCAAGCCTCCTCGCGGTGCGGCAGCAATCCATCGCGGTATTCCCGCCACCCAGCACCACCACCCGGCGGCCGATCTTGCCGATGTGGCCAAAGGAAACGTTGGCGAGCCAATCGATGCCGATATGTATGTGTCCTGCGGCCTCGCGGCGGCCGGGAATGTCGAGGTCCCGCCCGCGCGGCGCGCCGCTGCCGATGAAGATCGCATCAAAATCCTGGGCGATCAGCGCCTTGAGGCTCGCGACCGGCGCCCGCGAACGAAGCTCGATATTGCCCATATCGAGGATGTAGCCGACCTCCTCGTCGATAACCTGCTCCGGCAGGCGGAAGCGCGGAATCTGACTGCGGATCATGCCGCCGCCCTTCTTCTCGCCATCGAAAATTACGATCTCATAGCCAAGCGGCGCCAAATCACGGGCGACCGTCAGCGAAGCGGGCCCCGCGCCCACGAGAGCGATGCGCTTGCCATTCGTTTGGCGCGGCGCTTTGGGCAGCACCTCACTCACATCATCCTTGTTGTCGGCCGCCACCCGCTTCAGGCGGCAGATCGCGACCGGCTCAGCCTCGATGCGGCCCCTCCGGCAGGCCGGCTCGCATGGCCGGTCGCAAGTGCGGCCAAGAATGCCGGGAAAAACATTCGAATGCCAATTGACGAGATAGGCGTCGGTGTAGCGGCCAGCGGCGATGAGCCGAATATATTCTGGCACCGGTGTGTGCGCCGGGCAGGCCCATTGGCAATCGACAACTTTGTGGAAATAGTCCGGCCTGGAAATATCGGTCGGCGGCAGGCCCCGAACGGACTCCACCCGCGCCGCCTCGCGCGGTGCCGTGTCAGCGTCTTGCGCAATCTCCATCGCTGCCGTCTCGTCGCCGTTTTGTGACGTAATACTAGTCCTATGAGAACTTCTTGCAAGTTAAGGAGATTTCGGAGCGCCACGGGTCCTGGAATTGGCCACGCCGAAGGCCTTGCTTCTCGGCCCGCCTGGGCCTATATCACAGGCAACTTAGGTTCACTCACATAGCTGGAGTTATGAGAGTGGGTCCCAAACGGGGCCCGCTTTTTTTATACCCATCGATGACCGATCAGAGGCTTGCGCGCGAAACCGGGCCCGCCCTTAGGGTGGCGAGGATCGTCGAGCCCGTGCTTTCGGGCCTCGGATTCAGGCTCGTCAGGGTGCGGCTCACCGGCCAGAGCGGCCAAACCTTGCAGATCATGGCCGAGCGGCCCGATGGCAGCTTCACCATCGATGACTGCGAGGAGGCAAGCCGGGCGATTTCGCCCGTCCTCGATGTCGAGGATCCGATTTCGAGCCGCTACTTTCTCGAAGTATCCTCGCCCGGCATCGACCGGCCGCTCGTGCGGCCTCAAGATTTCGAGCGCTGGGCCGGGCATGAGGCAAAGGTCGAAATGAGCGTGCCTCTCTCCGGACGCAAGCGCTTCCGCGGCGATATCGAAGGCTATGAAGAGGGCGAAATCCGCCTGCTGATCGATGATCCCGAAGGCGGCAAGGAGAAGATCGTGGTCGGCCTTCCCTTCGGCGATATCGCCGAGGCAAAGCTCATGATGACCGACAGGCTGATCGCAGATGCTCAGGCGCGCCGGCCCACGGCCCAAGCGGTCGGCGATGGCAGCGCGTGGTCGGATGAAACTCAAACAATACCGGTGACAGACAGGAGACAGTGACATGGCCGAAGGGGCAGTGAGCGCCAACAGGCTCGAACTTTTGCAGATCGCGGACGCCGTCGCGCGCGAGAAGTCCATCGACAAGTCGGTGGTAATCGAGGCGATGGAAGAGGCGATCCAGCGCGCCGCCAAGGCGCGCTACGGGGCCGAGAACGAGATCCGCGCCGAGATCGATCCGAAGACCGGCGAGATGCATCTCAACCGCCTGCTTCTCGTCGTCGAGAAGGTCGAGGATGAATCGAAGCAGATCAGCTATGCCGAGGCGGTCAGGCGCAATCCGGCGGCGACCGTCGGCGACTCGATCCTCGAGCCGCTGCCCCCAGTCGATTTCGGGCGCATCGCGGCGACCAACGCCAAGCAGGTCATCGTGCAGAAGGTGCGCGATGCTGAGCGCGAGCGCATGTATGACGAATACAAGGATCGCATCGGCGACATCGTCCACGGCTCGGTGAAGCGGGTCGAATATGGCAATGTCATCGTCGATTTGGGCCGCGGCGAGGCGATCGTCAGGCGCGATGAGACGCTGCCGCGCGAAACGTTCCGGCCGGGCGACCGGGTTCGCGCTTATGTCTATGACGTGCGCCGCGAGCCGAGAGGCCCTCAGATCTTTCTCTCGCGCACCCATCCCGAATTCATGGCCAAGCTCTTCGGCCAGGAAGTGCCGGAAATCTATGACGGCGTCGTTGAGGTAGTATCAGTCGCCCGCGATCCGGGCTCGCGCGCCAAGATCGCAGTGAGGTCCAAGGACGGGTCGATCGATCCGGTCGGTGCCTGCGTCGGCATGCGCGGCAGCCGCGTCCAGGCGGTGGTGAACGAGCTTCAAGGCGAGAAGATCGACATTATCCCGTGGTCGCCGGATGTCGCCAATTTCGTCGTCAATGCGCTCGCGCCCGCCGAAGTCGCCAAGGTGGTCCTCGATGAGGATGCCGAGCGCATCGAGGTGGTGGTGCCCGACGAGCAGCTGTCGCTGGCGATCGGGCGGCGCGGCCAGAATGTCAGGCTTGCCTCCCAGCTCACCGGCTGGGACATCGATATCCTGACCGAGGCCGAGGAGTCCGAGCGCCGCCAGAAGGAATTTGCCGCGCGTACCAAGCGCTTCGTCGATGCGCTCGATGTCGATGAAACGCTGGCGCAGCTCTTGGCGGCGGAAGGTTTCGACACGGTCGATGAGGTCGCTTTCGTCGATGCCCAGGATGTCGCTTCGATCGAAGGCCTCGATGCTCAGACGGCTGAGGAATTGCAGAAGCGGGCGCGAGATTATCTCGAACGCGTGGCGGCCGAACTCGATCGGCGGCGCAGGGAGCTTGGCGTCGAAGATGCCGTGGGCGAGATCGAGGGGATCACGCCATCCATTCTGGTGGCCTTGGGTGAGGCCGATATCAAGACGGTTGAGGATCTCGCCGGATGCGCGACCGATGATCTCGTCGGCTGGACCGAACGCAAGCAGGGCGAGACGGTGAAGCACAAGGGGGCCTTCTCCGACCTCGAAGTGTCGTCTGCCGATGCCGAGCAGCTTATCATGGCGGCGCGCGTCAAGGCCGGCTGGATCGAACCCGAGGAGCCCTCGGCCGCCGAAGCGGCGGTCGCGGCAGCGGATGCGTG
>JBKOZY010000142.1:0-6889 GCA_046726135.1 Pseudomonadota bacterium
GGACATAGCTGTCATAAACGCCGCGATGGGTCTGGCGGATCTCGTCGACCTGGATGCCGCGCTCGCGGGCGACCGCAGGGGCCGAGACCATGTTGACATCGCCGAGCATCGGCCTGAGCAGAGCGGCAAGCAGCGCCGAGGTCAATGCCCGGGTGTTCATCTCGCCGACTTCGCCGGCATATTCGATGGCGATGCCGACAAGCGAGCTGTCGGTAAGCTGGCCGGCAAAGGAGCCGAGCTGCTCGGCAAGGGCGATGAAGGGCCTCAGCCGCGGCGCCTCCTCGACCGAGATGGAGGGCATGTTGAGGGCGTTCGACACCGCTCCCGAGATCAGGTAGTCGGCCAGCTGATTGGCGATCTGGACCGCCACATTCTCCTGCGCCTCGGTGGTCGAAGCGCCGAGATGCGGCGTCATCACCACCTGGTCGAGGCCGATCAGCGGATTGCCGCTCGGCGGCTCCGTCTCGAAGACGTCGAGCGCCGCCCCGGCGACATGGCCGGAGCGCAGGGCATCGACAAGGGCGCTCTCGACGAGGAGACCGCCGCGGGCGCAATTGATGATCCTGACGCCACGCTTCATGCGGGCGATGGCGGCGGCATCGATGATGTTGCGGGTCTTGTCGGTCAGGGGCGTGTGCAGCGACACGAAATCGGCCCGGCGCAGCAGTTCCTCGAAGGTCACCTTCTCGACGCCGAGCTCGATCGCCCGCTCCGGCGACAGGAAGGGATCGAAGGCGATGACCTTCATCCTGAGCCCGAGCGCCCGCTCGGCGACGATCGAGCCGATATTGCCGCAGCCCACGATGCCGAGCGTCTTGTTGTAGAGCTCGACCCCGACGAAGCGGTTCTTGAGCCACTCGCCGGCCCGCATGGTCCGATCGGCCTCGGGGATCTGGCGGGCCAGCGCCATCATCAGCGCAACCGTGTGCTCGGCGGTGGTGATGGCATTGCCGAAGGGGGTGTTCATGACGACGACGCCACGGCTCGTCGCGGCGGCGAGCTCGACATTGTCGATGCCGATGCCGGCGCGGCCCACCACCTTCAGCCGCTCGGCGCGGCTCAAGAGCTTGTCGGTGACCTTGGTGGTCGAGCGGATGGCGAGGCCGTCATAGTCGCCGATCCGCTTCAGGAGGGTGTCCTTGTCGGCGCCGAGCTCGGGCTCGTAATCGACGGCGAGGCCGCGGTCGCGCATCACCTGGACGGCGGTTTCACTCAAGCGGTCGGAGACCAGCACGCGTGCGGTCATGAGCTTGGACCTCCTTCGGCAGTGACCTCGTGATAGGCGTAGTCGAGCCAGGGCAGAAGCGCTGCGATGTCGGCGCGCTCGATGGTGGCGCCGCACCAGATGCGCAGGCCCGGCGGGGCGTCGCGGTGGCTGGCTATGTCGAAGGCGACACCCTCCCCTTCCAGGAGCCTGGCGATGTCGCGGGCGCGGGCGGCCTTGGCGGGGTCGCGGAGGGCGAGACACACCGAGGTGTTGGACCGACTCTCGCGCGTGGCGGCGAGCACCGCGGCCCAGGGCGAGCGGTCGACCCAATCATGGAGCAGCCCGGCATTGCCGTCGGCGCGGGCGACGAGAGCGTCGAGCCCGCCGATGGAGCGGGCCCATTCGAGTGCCAGGATCCAGTCCTCGACGCAGAGCATGGAGGGGGTGTTGATGGTCTCGCCCTCGAAGATCGCGCGGTCGAGCTTGCCGCCCTTGGTGAGGCGGAAGATCTTGGGCAGCGGCCAGGGCGGGCGAAAGGTCTCGAGCCGCTCGACGGCGCGCGGCGACAGCACCAGCATGCCATGAGCCGCCTCGCCGCCCAGCACCTTCTGCCAGGAGAAGGTGACGACGTCGAGCTTGGCGAAGTCGAGCCGCTGGGCGAAGGCGGCGGAGGTGGCGTCGCAGATGGTGAGGCCCCGGCGGTCGGCAGGGATCCAGGCGGCGTCGGGCACCCGCACCCCCGAGGTGGTGCCGTTCCAGGTGAACACCACATCATGCGAGAAGTCGACCGCGGCGAGATCGGGCAGTTGCGAATAGGGCGCCTTGAGGATCCGGGCAGCGGGAAGCTTGAGCTCGCTCACGACGTCCTTGACCCAGCCCTCGCCGAAGCTTTCCCAGGCGAGGAGGTCGACGCCGCGGGCGCCCAGCAACGACCACAGCGCCATTTCGACGGCGCCGGTGTCGGAGGCGGGGACGATGGCGATGAGGTGGCTCGGCGGCACCTCGAGGACCTCGCGGGTCAGCGCGATCGCCTGTTTGAGGCGCGCCTTGCCGGGGGCAGAACGGTGCGAGCGGCCGGTGAGGGCGCGGGCGAGCTCGCCGACTGCCCATCCCGGAATTTTCGCGCAAGGACCCGAGGAAAAGCGGGGATTTTGCGGCCGCACGGCCGGCTTCTCGATCGTCATTCGACCACCCTCTCAGATGGATGCCCCTCGTTGGGGAGGGGTGTCCCGCGGCGGTCACTACAGCAACCGCCACGGGTGGTCAATCGAATGATGGTGGCTGTGCGCAGGAGATGACAATCGGAAAAAAGGCAGTAGGCAGATAGGCACTAGGCAGTGATCTGTGCCCTGCCTACTGCCCAATGCCTACCTGCCGCCTAATACTTGAACCGCAGCCCGGCCGTCACCGCGTGGTCGCGGGCATTGTCGTCGGCGAAAAGGCCGCCATCGATGGCAATGGCGCGGAAGCGGTAGCCGACATCGACCGCGACGTCGCGACTGACATCGAAGGTGAGGCCGCCCATCAGCGCCGCCGCAAGCCCATTTCCGTCATCGAGGAGAGTGTTGGCGAAACCCCAGCCGATGCCGGCGCCGACATAGGGCCTGAATGCGAAATCCAGCGGCAGGTCGAGATAGGCGTTGGCTGTCACGGTGCCGATCTTGTCGCCCACCCGTGGAGCGTCAGGGGCGAAGCCGTAATCGAAACGGAAATCGGTACGAAAGATGGGACTGTACTGGTAGCCGATGCCGATGCCGAGCGTCACCAAATTGAATTCATCCGGCTCGAGCCGGGACCAGCCGGCATCGCCACGGAAATAGAAGCTTTCCTGGGGATAGGCCTCGGCCGGCGCACCCCTTGCGGGTCGTATGCGTCGGCGGCCGCTGCCGATCCCGCCATGGCGACAAGGCAAGCGGCAATCACAAACTTTCTGCACTGCTTCATCTCACATCTCCCCCGTTTGACCTGCCAAAGGCGGCAAGAATCACTGCCTGCTGCCTAGAACTTGAACCGCAACCCGGCCGTCACCCCGTGGTCGTGGACATTGTCGTCGGCGAAAATGCCGCCATCGGTGGCAATCGTCCGGAAGCGATAGCCGATATCGACCGCAACGTGCTCGCTTGCATCGAAGGTGATGCCGCCCATCAACGCCGTCGCGAGCCCGTGGTCCGCATTATCGCCTTTGGTGCCGGTGAGACCGTAGCCGATGCCGACTCCAAGATAGGGCTTGACCACGGAATCAAGCGGCAGGTCGACATAGGCGTTCGCCATCGCACTGAAAATCGCTTGTCCGCCATCCTTCCAATCAGGAACGTAGTTATAAAAGTCGGCCCGCAGATCGGTGCGGAACAACGGATTCCATTGGTAGCCGACACCGAGACCGGCGGTTCCTGCACCGTCTTCGGCATCATCGGCCCAGAACCAGCCGGCATCGCCCCTGAGATAGAAGCCCGACTCATAGGCCTGGGCCGGCGCCGCCTCTTGCGGATCATAGGCGTCGGCGGCCGCTGCCGATCCCGCCATGGCGGCGAGCCAAGCTGCAACGACAATCCCTCTGCACTGCTTCATCTCACATCTCCCCCGTTTGACCTGCCTAGGCCGCAAGAATCACGGTTTGGCGAGATCGAGACGGTTGTGATGCTCGATGTCCGTCGCAAATGCGAGCAGCTGCGCGGCAATTGCGACCTTGGGTCGCGCAATTGTTCGACGTGTGGCAGGTTTGCGCTATTTTAGGTTGCGGCCGAGGAAGAATCCTAGAACTTGAACCGAAGCCCGCCGGTCACCGCGTGATCCTGGACGTTATCATCCTCGCCGAAGATGTTGCGGAAGCGATAGCCGACATCGACGGCAACCCCTTGGCTCACGTCGAAGGTGACACCGCCCGTCAGAGCCGCCGCCAGCCCGTCCTGGTCGAGACCGGAACCGGCGTCGACAAAGCCGTAGCCGACGCCGGCGCCGACATAGGGCTTGAGCACGAAACCGACCGGCATGTCGATATAGGCATTGGCGGTGGCGGTGCCGATACTGGCCTCCTCGCCATGGCCGAGATCATAGTTGAAACCGTAATCGAAGCGCAGATCGGTGCGGAACATCGGGCCCCATTGATAGCCGACGCCGCCGCCGGCGATCGGGGCACTGGCATCGTCATCGGCCGCGCTCCAATCGAGCCACGACCAGCCGGCATCGCCCCTGAGATAAAAGCCCGAAGCGGCATAGGCAGCCTCGGTCGGCGGCGCCGGCACCGGGGCATAGACATCGGCCGCCGCGGCCGCTCCGGCGCTTGCCAACAAACCGGCCGCGCCGACCAGAATTGCCTTCCACTCCTTCACCACGCACCTCCGCTCACGCACCAGATTGGCGGGCCGGTCTAAGGGCGGGCGGTGACGCAAGGCTGGCTCAAATGCGCAGCAAATGCGACAGGGCTTGCGGCCATGAGTCACGCCTGCTGACGCAAGGTCGCATTATGAATCAAAGGGTTAATGCACCAGCAATAGTTCGCGCGAGAGGACTCGAGGCGGACGTCTGGTCAAGACTTTGAAGGGTTGGCGGAAGAAGGTTGGCGTTGCCAGCCCTGCCGGGGGAGATGGACCGAACAACTCCAGCCTCTTCCGCCAACTCGGATCGGATCGCAACGGAGACCAAGATCACCGGGATCCAAAGTCCTTACGTCGAAGTCAGTAGACAGAAAAAAGCGAGTATTCGCAAGAGCCTGAAATGGTTCAGGAAAGTCCAACGCGCGTCGCGATCGGCTCAAGAATGTTCGGTTTTTGCGGGGCAATCGGCATTAGGCAACAGGCAGGGGATCGAGCTCTGCCGACTGTCTCGTTTCAGGCCGCCTGCTTCTCGATCAGCGTCACCAGCTCGTCGACCAGCTTGCCGATCAGCGAGGGATCCTCGCCCTCGGCCATCACCCTGATCAGTGGCTCGGTTCCGGACGGGCGCACCAGCAGCCGGCCGCCATTCTGGTCGAGCCGCGACATCGCCTCGGCGATCGCCTGGCGCACCTGATCGGTGTCGAGCGGATTGACCTCGCCATAACGGGCATTGCGCTGGACCTGGGGCAGCGGGGTGAACAGCCGGGTCACCTGGCTCACCGGCTTGTCGCTGAGCTTGACCGCCGCCATGACCTGCAGCGCCGCGACGAGGCCGTCGCCGGTGGTGCCGAAATCGGAGAGCACGATATGACCCGACTGCTCGCCGCCGACATTGCAGCCTTTGGTGCGCATATGCTCGACGACATAGCGGTCGCCGACGCGGGTGCGCAGGAGCTGGAGATGAAGGCTCGCCAGATAGCGCTCGAGGCCGAGATTGGACATGACGGTGGCAACGATGCCGTCGCCACGCAGCCGGCCGCTGCGGTGCCATTGGGTGGCGATAAGCGCCATCAGCTGATCGCCATTGACGAGCTCGCCGCGCTCGTCGACCAGGATCAGCCGGTCGGCGTCACCATCGAGCGCGATGCCGATATCGGCGCGCAGCTCGCGCACTTTGTCCTGCAGCTTGTCGGGGGCAGTCGAGCCGCAAGCGTCGTTGATGTTGAAGCCGTTCGGCTCGATGCCGATGGCGATCACCTCGGCGCCGAGCTCCCATAGCGCCTCCGGCGCGACGCGATAGGCAGCGCCATTGGCACAGTCGATGACCACCCTGAGGCCCGACAGCGTCAGCTCCTTGGGAAAAGTGTGCTTGGCGAATTCGATATAGCGGGCCTGGGCATCCTCGATCCGCTTGGCGCGGCCCATCTTGTCGGGCGCGGCGAAGGTCATGCCGTCGCCATTCTCGACCAGCGCCTCGATCGAAGCCTCGTCCTCGTCGGACAGCTTGAAGCCGTCCGGACCGAAGATCTTGATGCCGTTATCGTGGAACGGATTGTGCGAAGCCGAAATCATGACGCCGAGATCGGCCCTCAGCGAGCGGGTAAGCATGGCGACCGCCGGGGTGGGCAGCGGCCCGAACAGGAAGACGTCCATGCCCGCCGACAGGAACCCGGCGGTCAGCGCCTGCTCGATCATATAGCCGGAGAGCCGGGTGTCCTTACCGACCACCACGCGATGGCGATGGCTGCCGCGGCGGTATTTGGTCCCGGCGGCGGCGCCCACCCTGAGCACCGTCGCCGCATCCATCGGCCAGCTGTTGGCCTTGCCTCTGATGCCATCCGTGCCGAAGTAATTGCGGCTCATACCTGCCCCGCCTGTTCGCCCCATGCCCTGACCCAGAATAGCCGATTGTCGGTTAAGAAACACCGATCTCGGTCAAAAGAGCATGCCGAAACTGCCGGCCCAGACATTCAGGGCATGGCGGGTCAGGCGGACGTCATGGACGCGGATGATCTGCGCGCCCTGCATGGCTGCGGTCAAGGCCGCCCCGACCGAGCCGGCGCCGCGGCGACCAGCCTCGGTCTCGCCGGTCAGGGTGCCGATGAAGCCCTTGCGTGAGGCACCGATGAGAAGCGGCACCCCGAGGCCGTGAAAGAGCGCAATCTGGCGCATCAGCTCCATATTGTGCTCATGGGTCTTGCCGAAACCGACGCCGGGATCGGCGATCAGGCGCTGGCGGGGAATGCCATGGGCCTCGCAGGCGGCAAGCCTGCCTTCGAGATAGTCGTAGATATCGAGAGCCACGTCGCGGTAGCGGGGATCGTCCTGCATGGTCCTGGGGTCGCTGAGCGCGTGCATCAGTACGATG